>NZ_JBTJEN010000016.1:0-156021 GCF_054456575.1 Pseudomonas sp. Eth.TT006
GTGGTTTGCTTGATTTCTATGCAATCGCCCTGCTCATGGCTATTATTCGGGCCTCATTGTGAGGCGAGACCTGCATGCTGACGTTGTTGAATCTTTTAAAGGATGGTCGATTCCATTCTGGTCAGGCTCTGGGGCTTGCTCTGGGTATCAGTCGAAGTGCTGTATGGAAGCAACTTCAACATCTTGAGGCTGAGCTCGGCTTGTCCATTAATAAGGTTCGGGGGCGAGGCTACCAACTGACTACCCCCCTGACTCTACTTGATCCTCTCGGTATCGGCACCTTGGCGCCTATTTGGCCGATGACAGTCTTTGACACCATTGACTCCACCAATGCAGAGGCGCTGCGCGCGATCAATCAAGGTTGCACGGCGCCGTTCCTGGTGTTGGCAGAGCGGCAGATTTCCGGTCGAGGGCGCAGGGGGCGCAAATGGGTAAGCCCCTTTGCAGAAAATCTGTATTACAGCCTGGTTCTGCGTATCGAAGGTGGTATACGCCAGCTCGAGGGACTGAGTCTTGTGGTCGGTCTGGCAGTTATGCATACGCTGCGAAAGCTTGGGGTATCGGGAGCTGGACTGAAATGGCCCAACGATGTATTGGTCGGAAACAAAAAAATTGCCGGTATTCTTTTGGAACTCGTAGGCGATCCTGCAGATGTTTGTCACGTCGTACTGGGCATAGGCATTAACGTGAACATGCAGATTGCAGACGAGGTCGATCAGCAATGGACGTCAATGCGGCTTGAGACCGGAAAAAGCTGCGATCGCAACGTGTTGGTGGCAGAGCTGAACGAAATGCTGGTCGGTTATATTCAGCGCCATCAGGCGGATGGTTTTTCGGCACTCCAGGGCGAGTGGGAGAAGGACCATCTGTGGCAGGGGCGTCCGGTTTCGTTGATTGCCGGCGCTAACCATATAGAAGGTGTAGTGCTCGGTATCGATAGCCAAGGTGCGCTGCGCTTGAAGGTGGGTGGCGTGGAAAAGGTATTCAGTGGTGGTGAGCTCAGCCTGAGGTTGCGTAATGATTCTTGAGCTCGACTGTGGGAATAGCTTTATCAAATGGCGCGTGTTGAATACGGATGCCGGAGGTCTGTTTGCGGAGGGTGTTGTCGACTCGGATCAGGCCTTAGTGGAGAGCTTGCGTACATTTGACGGCCTTTCGCTACGAAACTGTCGCATGGTCAGTGTCAGGACGAGTGAAGAAACCACGGCATTGACGCGGACTCTCGAGCAGGCATTCGGCGTATTAGTCGTATGTGCCAAACCAGCAAAGGAAATGTCCGGTGTCCGCAACGGCTATGACGAGTACGAGCGTTTAGGGCTCGATCGTTGGCTTGCAATGCTGGGCGGTTTTCACTTGGCTTCAGGCGCATGTCTGATCCTTGATTTCGGCACTGCTGTAACAGCGGACTTCATTGATGCTAAGGGGGATCACTTGGGAGGGTTCATTTGTCCAGGTATGCCATTGATGCGAAATCAATTGCGAACCCACACTCGCAATATCCGTTATGGAGACCTGGCCGCCGAGCGAGCTCTTATGAGCCATGCCCCAGGGCGCAGCACCGTTGAGGCGGTCGAGCGGGGATGTTCGTTAATGTTGAGAGGTTTCGTCCTGACCCAGATGGAGCTGGCCCGCTCCTACTGGGGGGAGGCTTTCTCTGTTTTTATTACGGGTGGTGACGCTGGATTGGTTGCAGATGTTGTGCCTGAAGCCAGGGTCGTCCCCGATCTGGTCTTTGTCGGGTTGGCCATGGCGTGTCCTTTGTCTTGAGGTTTGTATGCGTTGGTTGTTCCTGCTGCTTATTGTTCTCAATGTGTTCTATTACGTCTGGCATCAGCAGGAAGCGCCCTTGCGTGCAAAGGATGTCACCCCCTTAAGTATGTACCGCGGATCCCAGCAAGACATTCGTTTGCTTAGTGAGGCTGGTGGCGATTCTCGAGAAGGACAGGGCGCGCGGCGTGCGGAGCAGGATTGTCTGTTCTTGGGTGGTTTAGCTCGAGAAGAGGGTATTTCTTCGCTGCAGCAGCGCCTGCTGGCTCTGAATGTGAAGGCTCAATCATCGCAAAAGGATCTACCCGAGCCCGGTTACTGGTTGCGCATAGCGCCCGAAAGCCAGCGTTTATTGGGGGATGTGCAGTTGCAGAACCTTTCCAAGGAATTCAATGAGTTAAAACATAAAATAATGCTGTGTGAGGGGGTTGCACCGTTGGATTAGTTTGCATAGAATGGCGCCCGCTCCACAGCGAACACCTAAACAGGTGATCAAAGTGAAGCAGTGTCAACGCAGCTAACCTCAAGTTTTTATTGAGAAAATGCTTGACAGAAGGCCGGCGTAGTATAGAATGCCGGCTCGCTTAGGAGGGGTTCCCGAGCGGCCAAAGGGATCAGACTGTAAATCTGACGTCTACGACTTCGAAGGTTCGAATCCTTCCCCCTCCACCATTTTTAGCGTGAGCTGCAAGCTCCGCGGGTATAGTTTAGTGGTAGAACCTCAGCCTTCCAAGCTGATGATGCGGGTTCGATTCCCGCTACCCGCTCCAAGTTTGCAGGTTGTGCAAAGCGTTGCGCTCTTGTAGCTCAGTTGGTAGAGCACACCCTTGGTAAGGGTGAGGTCAGCGGTTCAAATCCGCTCAAGAGCTCCATATAACAAGGCAGATATGAAAATATCTGCCTTTGTTTTAATGGTAGATATCGTTCGTCTAATTCTTCTGTTGAGGGTGTTATCGATGGCTAAGGAAAAATTTGATCGTTCCCTGCCCCACGTCAACGTTGGGACCATTGGTCACGTTGACCACGGTAAAACCACTCTGACCGCTGCTCTGACTCGCGTCTGCTCCGAAGTTTTCGGTTCGGCCGTAGTTGAATTCGACAAGATCGACAGCGCTCCAGAAGAAAAAGCTCGCGGTATCACCATCAACACCGCACACGTTGAGTACAACTCGCTGATCCGTCACTACGCTCACGTTGACTGCCCAGGTCACGCTGACTATGTGAAGAACATGATCACCGGTGCTGCCCAGATGGACGGCGCGATTCTGGTTTGCTCGGCCGCTGATGGTCCGATGCCACAAACCCGTGAGCACATCCTGCTGTCCCGTCAGGTAGGCGTTCCGTACATCGTGGTTTTCCTGAACAAGGCTGACCTGGTAGACGACGCTGAGCTGCTGGAACTGGTTGAGATGGAAGTTCGCGACCTGCTGTCCACCTACGACTTCCCAGGCGACGACACTCCGATCATCATCGGTTCGGCTCGTATGGCGCTGGAAGGCAAAGACGACAACGAGATGGGCACCACTGCCGTCAAGAAACTGGTTGAAACTCTGGACAGCTACATTCCAGAACCAGTTCGTATGATCGACAAGCCGTTCCTGATGCCAATCGAAGACGTATTCTCGATCTCGGGTCGCGGTACTGTTGTGACTGGTCGTATCGAGCGCGGTATCGTTCGCGTTCAGGATCCGCTGGAAATCGTTGGTCTGCGTGACACCACCGTTACTACTTGCACCGGTGTTGAAATGTTCCGCAAGCTGCTCGACGAAGGTCGTGCTGGCGAGAACTGCGGCGTTCTGCTGCGTGGTACCAAACGTGACGACGTTGAGCGTGGCCAGGTTCTGGTTAAGCCGGGTTCGGTTAAGCCGCACACCAAGTTCACCGCAGAAGTTTACGTTCTGAGCAAGGAAGAAGGCGGTCGTCACACTCCGTTCTTCAAAGGCTACCGTCCACAGTTCTACTTCCGTACTACTGACGTGACTGGTAACTGCGAGCTGCCAGAAGGCGTTGAAATGGTAATGCCAGGTGACAACATTCAGATGACTGTTACCCTGATCAAAACCATCGCGATGGAAGACGGTCTGCGTTTCGCTATCCGTGAAGGCGGTCGTACCGTCGGCGCCGGTGTCGTAGCCAAAATCATCGAATAAGCGGTTGTAATGTATTTTTCGGGCCGGCATAATGGTCGGCCTGATTTTGTTTTAGGTCAGTAGCTCAATTGGCAGAGCGACGGTCTCCAAAACCGTAGGTTGGGGGTTCGATTCCCTCCTGACCTGCCAGATTCACTTGGTGTGTCTGGCTTTCTTTTCACAGGATCTTCATAGATGACTCCTAAAGCTGAAGCTCAAGGCTCTCGCTTCGACCTGCTCAAGTGGCTTGTAGTAGTTGCTTTGGTAGTTGTTGGCGTTGTTGGCAATCAGTATTACGCTGCTTCGCCGATCCTGTACCGTGTACTCGCTTTGCTCGTCATTGCTGCTGTAGCTGCCTTTGTAGGCCTGCAGACTGCAAAGGGCAAGTCGTTCTTTGTACTGGTTAAGGAAGCTCGCACCGAGATTCGTAAAGTCGTATGGCCAACTCGCCAGGAAACCACGCAAACCACGTTGATCGTTGTTGCTGTGGTTTTGGTTATGGCGTTGCTGTTGTGGGGGCTTGATTCCCTGCTCGGCTGGCTTGTTTCCTTGATTGTCGGCTAAGGGTGTCCCGTGGCTAAGCGTTGGTACGTTGTGCATGCTTACTCGGGTTACGAGAAGCATGTCATGCGCTCGCTGATTGAGCGCGTAAAGCTGGCTGGCATGGAAGATGGCTTCGGCGAAATTCTGGTTCCCACTGAAGAAGTGGTTGAAATGCGTAATGGCCAGAAGCGCAAAAGCGAACGCAAGTTCTTCCCAGGCTATGTGCTGGTACAGATGGATATGAACGAGGGTACTTGGCACTTGGTCAAGGATACTCCTCGGGTGATGGGCTTCATCGGCGGTACCGCCGACAAGCCAGCTCCGATCACCGACAAAGAAGCAGAAGCCATTCTGCGTCGCGTTGCCGATGGTAGCGATAAGCCGAAGCCGAAGACTCTGTTTGAGCCAGGTGAAGTGGTTCGCGTTACCGATGGCCCATTCGCTGACTTTAATGGCACTGTCGAAGAAGTTAACTACGAAAAGAGTCGTGTCCAGGTGGCAGTTCTCATTTTCGGTCGCTCTACTCCGGTGGAGTTGGAGTTCAGTCAGGTCGAAAAGGTCTAACTGAGCAAGCATCCCAACCCCGCAGCCCTAGGCTGTGGGGTTTTGTCGTCACTGGGATAAACGCGCAAGTAACCGGGGAGCCTTTCGAGGCGTTCGAACCCGTAATTGGAGTGCCTCATGGCCAAGAAGATTACCGCTTACATCAAGCTGCAAGTGAAGGCCGCTCAGGCTAACCCAAGTCCACCTGTTGGTCCTGCCCTGGGTCAGCACGGCGTGAACATCATGGAGTTCTGCAAGGCTTTCAACGCCCGTACTCAGGGTCTTGAAGCAGGTCTGCCGACTCCAGTGATCATCACTGTCTACAGCGACCGCAGCTTTACTTTCGAAACCAAATCCACCCCTGCTTCGGTTCTGCTGAAGAAGGCGGCCGGTCTGACCAGCGGCTCCGCTCGTCCGAACACCGTTAAGGTTGGCACTGTTACCCGTGCTCAGCTGGAAGAGATCGCGAAAACCAAAAACGCGGATCTGACTGCAGCTGATATGGATGCAGCCGTGCGTACTATCGCCGGTTCTGCTCGTAGCATGGGCCTTAACGTGGAGGGTGTGTAATGGCTAAGCTGACCAAGCGTCAAAAGGCTATCGCCGGCAAAATCGAAGCAGGCAAGGCCTACAACATTGTAGACGCTGCTGCTCTGCTGGCTGAGCTGTCGACTGTCAAGTTCAGCGAGTCGTTCGACGTTGCTGTAAACCTGGGTGTAGACCCGCGTAAATCCGACCAGGTTGTTCGTAGCGCTACTGTGCTGCCACACGGCACTGGCAAGACTGTTCGCGTTGCTGTGTTCACCCAGGGTCCAGCTGCTGAAGCCGCTCTGGCTGCCGGCGCTGACCGTGTAGGTATGGACGACCTGGCTGCCGAAATGAAAGGCGGCGACCTGAACTATGACGTAGTCATCGCATCCCCGGATGCCATGCGCGTTGTAGGTCAGCTGGGTCAGATCCTCGGTCCACGTGGTCTGATGCCTAACCCGAAAGTCGGCACTGTTACTCCAGACGTAGCCACCGCGGTTAAAAACGCCAAGGCTGGTCAGGTTCGTTATCGCACCGACAAAAACGGCATCATCCACACTTCCGTTGGCAAGATCGGCTTCGATGCCGTCAAGCTGAAGGAAAACGTTGAAGCCCTGATCGCTGATCTGAAGCGTATCAAGCCAGCTTCTTCGAAAGGTATCTACGTCAAGCGCGTTACCCTGAGCACCACCATGGGCCCAGGTCTGGTCATCGACCAGAGCTCGCTGGACGCGTAAGACAAAGGTTGGCGCGTTTGAACGTGCCAATTGAAAGATTGGGGTCCCTGCCTGGCGGGGGCTATCCAAGACCGTAGGCGACGCAAGTCTTAAACCATAAGCCTACGCAGATGGTGCTCCCGGTTCCTTACCGAATCAGACACCAAAACGACATTCGGTTTCGACCGAGTGAAACGGTAACAAGCAGGAGTTAAACCCGTGGCAATTAATCTCGAAGACAAGAAGGCCATCGTCGCTGAAGTCAACGAGGCTGCCAAAGTCGCTCTGTCCGCTGTCGTGGTTGATGCCCGTGGCGTAACAGTAGGCGCAATGACCGGACTCCGTAAAGAGGCTCGTGAAGCTGGCGTTTACGTACGTGTTGTACGTAACACCCTGCTCAAGCGCGCTGTTGCTGACACTGAATACAGTGTTCTCAACGACGTGTTCACCGGCCCGACCCTGATTGCATTCTCGAACGAACATCCGGGCGCTGCTGCCCGTATCTTCAAAGAGTTTGCCAAGGGTCAGGACAAGTTCGAGATCAAGGCAGCTGCGTTCGAGGGCAAGTTCCTCGCAGCTAATCAGATCGACGTACTGGCAACTCTGCCGACCCGTGACGAAGCAATTTCTCAGCTGATGAGCGTGATTCAAGGCGCTACCAGCAAATTGGCTCGTACTCTGGCGGCAATTCGCGACCAGAAAGAAGCAGCCGCAGCCTAAGGCTCGTCAACTTCTCGCGTTTTTTGTTTATTTCGATGGTCGCGTAGGCCGTCCCCCAATTCAGGAATTGAGTCATGTCTCTGACTAACGAACAAATCATCGAAGCAATCGGCCAGAAATCCGTAGTGGAAATCGTTGAGCTGATCAAAGCGATGGAAGAAACCTTCGGTGTTACCGCTGCTGCTGCTTCGGCTGGTCCAGCTGCTGCTGCCGCTGTTGTTGAAGAGCAAACCGAGTTCAACGTTGTTCTGCTGGAAGCTGGCGAGAAGAAGGTTAACGTGATCAAGGCAGTTCGTGAACTGACCGGTCTGGGCCTGAAAGAAGCCAAAGAGAAAGTAGACGGCGCTCCTCAGGTTGTAGCTGAAGGCGTTTCGAAAGAAGCTGCTGAAGACGCCAAGAAGAAGCTGGAAGAAGCAGGCGCTAAAGTCGAACTGAAATAAGTATCGACTTTGCTCCTCCAGCCCGAGCGTCAAGCGACAGGCTGATGGCTGGTGGCTCTTGCCACCGGCCTTTTTCCGTTATTGGCAGCCGACTGGGTCGGTGCTGATAAAGGCGCTGTAACCACCCGATGCGGTGGCGCAAACCATGGGGTTTGCACGATTTTCTGGCTGCTCCCGTCGGGAGGGGCCAAACAAGCAGGTGACCAAGCTGGGGAACGCTGATGGCTTACTCATATACTGAGAAAAAACGTATCCGCAAGGACTTTAGCAAGTTGCCGGACGTCATGGATGTGCCGTACCTCCTGGCCATCCAGCTGGATTCGTATCGTGAATTCTTGCAAGCGGGAGCGACTAAAGATCAGTTCCGCGACGTGGGCCTGCATGCGGCCTTCAAATCCGTTTTCCCGATCATCAGCTACTCCGGCAATGCTGCGCTGGAGTACGTCGGTTATCGCCTGGGCGAACCGGCATTTGATGTCAAAGAATGCGTATTGCGCGGTGTAACTTTCGCCGTACCTTTGCGGGTAAAAGTGCGCCTGATCATTTTCGACAAAGAATCGTCGAACAAAGCGATCAAGGACATCAAAGAGCAAGAAGTCTACATGGGTGAAATTCCCCTGATGACCGAGAACGGTACCTTCGTAATCAACGGTACCGAGCGTGTAATCGTTTCCCAGCTGCACCGTTCCCCGGGCGTGTTCTTCGACCACGACCGCGGCAAGACGCATAGCTCCGGCAAACTGCTGTACTCCGCGCGCATCATTCCTTACCGCGGTTCGTGGCTGGACTTCGAGTTCGACCCGAAAGACTGCGTATTCGTGCGTATCGACCGTCGTCGCAAACTGCCGGCATCGGTACTGCTGCGCGCGCTCGGCTATACCACTGAAGAAGTGCTGGACGCGTTCTACACCACCAACGTTTTCCACCTGAGCGGCGAAACCCTCAGCCTGGAACTGGTGCCATCGCGCCTGCGTGGTGAAATCGCGGTTCTGGACATTCAGGACGAGAAGGGCAAGGTCATTGTTGAAGCAGGCCGCCGTATTACCGCGCGCCACATCAACCAGATCGAAAAAGCTGGCATCAAGACCCTGGAAGTACCTCTGGACTACGTCCTGGGCCGTACGACCGCCAAGGTCATTGTGCACCCGGCTACCGGCGAAATCCTGGCAGAGTGCAACACCGAGCTGAACACTGAAGTCCTGGCAAAAATTGCCAAGGCCGGCGTTGTTCGCATCGAAACTCTGTACACCAACGATATCGACTGCGGTCCGTTCATCTCCGACACGCTGAAGATCGACTCCACCAGCAACCAATTGGAAGCGCTGGTCGAGATCTATCGCATGATGCGTCCAGGCGAGCCGCCAACCAAAGACGCTGCCGAAACCCTGTTCAACAACCTGTTCTTCAGCCCTGAGCGCTATGACCTGTCTGCGGTCGGCCGGATGAAGTTCAACCGTCGTATCGGTCGTACCGAGATCGAAGGTTCGGGCGTGCTGTGCAAGGAAGACATCGTCGCGGTACTGAAGACTCTGGTCGACATCCGTAACGGTAAAGGCATCGTCGATGACATCGACCACCTGGGTAACCGTCGTGTTCGCTGCGTAGGCGAAATGGCCGAGAACCAGTTCCGCGTTGGCCTGGTACGGGTTGAGCGTGCGGTCAAAGAGCGTCTGTCGATGGCCGAAAGCGAAGGCCTGATGCCGCAAGACCTGATCAACGCCAAGCCAGTGGCTGCGGCGGTGAAAGAGTTCTTCGGTTCCAGCCAGCTCTCGCAATTCATGGACCAGAACAACCCGCTGTCCGAGATCACCCACAAGCGTCGCGTCTCTGCACTCGGCCCTGGCGGTCTGACTCGTGAGCGCGCGGGCTTTGAAGTCCGTGACGTACACCCGACTCACTACGGTCGTGTATGCCCGATTGAAACGCCGGAAGGTCCGAACATCGGTCTGATCAACTCCCTGGCTGCATACGCTCGCACCAACCAGTACGGCTTCCTGGAAAGCCCGTACCGTGTGGTGAAAGAGGGTGTGGTCACCGACGAGATCGTGTTCCTGTCCGCCATTGAAGAGGCCGATCACGTGATCGCGCAGGCTTCGGCGACCATGAACGACCAGAAAGTCCTGATCGACGAACTGGTAGCCGTACGTCACCTGAACGAGTTCACCGTCAAGGCGCCAGAAGAAGTCACCTTGATGGACGTTTCGCCGAAGCAGGTAGTTTCGGTTGCAGCGTCGCTGATTCCGTTCCTCGAGCACGACGACGCCAACCGTGCGTTGATGGGTTCGAACATGCAGCGTCAAGCTGTACCAACCCTGCGTGCTGACAAGCCGCTGGTAGGTACCGGCATGGAGCGTAACGTAGCCCGTGACTCCGGCGTTTGCGTCGTGGCTCGTCGTGGTGGCGTGATCGACTCCGTCGACGCCAGCCGTATCGTGGTTCGTGTTGCTGATGACGAAGTTGAACCCGGCGAAGCGGGTGTCGACATCTACAACCTGACCAAGTATACCCGCTCGAACCAGAACACCTGCATCAACCAGCGTCCGCTGGTGAGCAAGGGTGATCGCGTTCAGCGCAGCGACATCATGGCCGACGGCCCGTCCACCGACATGGGTGAGCTGGCACTGGGTCAGAACATGCGCATCGCGTTCATGGCATGGAACGGCTTCAACTTCGAAGACTCCATCTGCCTGTCCGAGCGTGTGGTTCAGGAAGACCGTTTCACCACGATCCACATTCAGGAACTGACCTGTGTGGCCCGTGACACCAAGCTTGGCCCAGAGGAAATCACTGCGGACATCCCGAACGTGGGTGAGGCTGCACTGAACAAGCTGGACGAAGCCGGTATCGTTTACGTGGGTGCTGAAGTCGGCGCAGGCGACATCCTGGTAGGTAAGGTCACTCCGAAAGGCGAGACCCAACTGACTCCGGAAGAAAAACTGCTGCGTGCGATCTTCGGTGAAAAAGCCAGCGACGTTAAAGACACCTCCCTGCGCGTGCCGACTGGCACCAAAGGTACTGTCATCGACGTACAGGTCTTCACCCGTGATGGTGTAGAGCGTGATGCTCGTGCTCTGTCGATCGAGAAGTCCCAGCTGGACGAGATCCGCAAGGATCTGAACGAAGAGTTCCGTATCGTTGAAGGCGCAACCTTCGAACGTCTGCGCTCCGCTCTGGTCGGCCACAAGGCCGAAGGCGGCGCCGGTCTGAAGAAAGGTCAGGACATCACCGACGAAGTACTCGACGGTCTTGAGCATGGTCAGTGGTTCAAACTGCGCATGGCTGAAGATGCTCTGAACGAGCAGCTCGAGAAGGCTCAGGCTTACATCGTTGATCGTCGCCGTCTGCTGGACGACAAGTTCGAAGACAAGAAGCGCAAACTGCAGCAGGGCGACGACCTGGCTCCAGGCGTGCTGAAAATCGTCAAGGTTTACCTGGCAATCCGGCGTCGCATCCAGCCGGGCGACAAGATGGCCGGTCGTCACGGTAACAAGGGTGTGGTCTCCGTGATCATGCCGGTTGAAGACATGCCGCACGATGCCAATGGCACCCCGGTCGACGTGGTCCTCAACCCGCTGGGCGTACCTTCGCGTATGAACGTTGGTCAGATCCTTGAAACCCACTTGGGCCTCGCGGCCAAAGGCCTGGGCGAGAAGATCAACCGGATGGTCGAAGAGCAGCGTAAAGTCGCTGAACTGCGTACCTTCCTCGACGAGATCTACAACCAGATCGGCGGTCGTAACGAAGATCTGGACAGCTTCTCCGATCAGGAAATCCTGGATCTGGCGAAGAACCTGCGTGGCGGTGTTCCAATGGCCACTCCAGTGTTCGACGGTGCCAAGGAAAGCGAAATCAAGGCCATGCTGAAACTGGCAGACCTGCCGGAAAGCGGCCAGATGCAGCTGACTGACGGCCGTACCGGCAACAAGTTCGAGCGTCCAGTTACCGTTGGCTACATGTACATGCTGAAGCTGAACCACTTGGTAGACGACAAGATGCACGCGCGTTCTACCGGTTCGTACAGCCTGGTTACCCAGCAGCCGCTGGGTGGTAAGGCGCAGTTCGGTGGTCAGCGTTTCGGGGAGATGGAGGTCTGGGCACTGGAAGCATACGGTGCCGCTTACACTCTGCAAGAAATGCTCACAGTGAAGTCGGACGATGTGAACGGCCGTACCAAGATGTACAAAAACATCGTGGATGGCGATCACCGTATGGAGCCGGGCATGCCCGAGTCCTTCAACGTGTTGATCAAGGAAATTCGTTCCCTCGGCATCGATATCGATCTGGAAACCGAATAACACGTGACGCGATCGAGAGCGGGGCAGGATTGCCCGCTCTCTGCTCCGCCAGGAGGAAAGGCCTTGAAAGACCTACTGAATTTGCTGAAAAACCAGGGTCAAGTCGAAGAGTTCGACGCCATCCGTATCGGATTGGCCTCGCCTGAGATGATCCGCTCGTGGTCGTTCGGTGAAGTTAAAAAGCCGGAAACCATCAACTACCGTACGTTCAAACCTGAGCGTGACGGTCTGTTCTGCGCCAAGATCTTTGGCCCGGTAAAGGATTACGAGTGCCTGTGCGGTAAGTACAAGCGCTTGAAGCACCGTGGTGTGATCTGCGAGAAGTGCGGCGTTGAAGTTGCACTGGCCAAGGTTCGTCGTGAGCGCATGGCGCACATCGAACTGGCTTCGCCGGTTGCTCACATCTGGTTCCTGAAATCGCTGCCGTCCCGTATCGGCCTGCTGATGGACATGACCCTGCGTGATATCGAACGCGTTCTCTACTTCGAGAGCTATGTCGTTATCGATCCAGGCATGACCACCCTTGAAAAAGGTCAGCTGCTGAACGACGAGCAGTACTTCGAAGCGCTGGAAGAGTTCGGCGACGATTTCGATGCCCGTATGGGTGCCGAAGCTGTCCGTGAACTGCTGCACGCTATCGACCTGGAGCACGAGATTGGCCGTCTGCGCGAAGAGATTCCGCAAACCAACTCGGAAACCAAGATCAAGAAGCTGTCCAAGCGTCTGAAGTTGATGGAAGCCTTCCAGGGTTCCGGCAACCTGCCAGAGTGGATGGTGCTGACCGTTCTGCCGGTTCTGCCGCCAGACCTGCGTCCACTGGTCCCGCTGGACGGCGGTCGTTTCGCGACTTCCGACCTCAACGATCTGTATCGTCGAGTGATCAACCGTAACAACCGTTTGAAGCGCCTGCTGGATCTGTCCGCTCCGGACATCATCGTGCGCAACGAAAAGCGTATGTTGCAGGAAGCTGTCGATGCACTGCTCGACAACGGTCGTCGTGGCCGCGCTATCACCGGTTCGAACAAGCGTCCTCTGAAATCCCTGGCTGACATGATCAAGGGTAAACAGGGTCGTTTCCGTCAGAACTTGCTCGGTAAGCGTGTTGACTACTCCGGTCGTTCGGTAATTACCGTAGGCCCGACCCTGCGTCTGCACCAGTGCGGTCTGCCGAAGAAGATGGCTCTCGAGCTGTTCAAGCCGTTCATTTTCGGCAAGCTGGAAATGCGTGGTCTGGCGACCACCATCAAAGCAGCCAAGAAAATGGTCGAGCGCGAACTGCCAGAGGTTTGGGACGTTCTCGCTGAAGTGATTCGCGAACACCCGGTTCTTCTCAACCGTGCACCGACCCTTCACCGTCTGGGTATCCAGGCGTTTGAACCGGTACTGATCGAAGGTAAGGCTATTCAGCTGCACCCGCTGGTCTGCGCCGCGTACAACGCCGACTTCGACGGCGACCAGATGGCCGTGCACGTACCGCTGACGCTGGAAGCCCAGCTCGAAGCGCGCGCGTTGATGATGTCGACCAACAACATTCTGTCGCCAGCCAACGGTGAGCCAATCATCGTTCCTTCGCAGGACGTTGTATTGGGTCTGTACTACATGACTCGTGAAGCGATCAACGCCAAGGGTGAAGGTCGTGTATTCGCAGATCTGCAGGAAGTCGACCGTGTGTTCCGTGCCGGCGAAGCCGCACTGCACGCCAAGGTCAAGGTTCGCATCAACGAAACCGTCAACGACCGTGACGGCAACAGCGTGAGCAACACTCGTATCGTCGACACCACCGTCGGCCGTGCGCTGCTGTTCCAGGTTGTGCCAAAAGGTCTGTCGTACGATGTCGTCAACCTGCCGATGAAGAAAAAGGCGATCTCCAAGCTGATCAACCAGTGCTACCGCGTGGTTGGTCTGAAAGAGACCGTGATCTTCGCTGACCAGTTGATGTACACCGGTTTCGCTTACTCGACCATCTCCGGCGTTTCCATCGGTGTTAACGACTTCGTTATCCCGGATGAAAAAGCCCGCATCATCGGTGCTGCTACCGACGAAGTTAAAGAGATCGAGAGCCAGTACGCCTCCGGCCTGGTAACCCAGGGCGAGAAGTACAACAAAGTGATCGACCTTTGGTCGAAGGCGAACGACGAAGTTTCCAAGGCGATGATGGCCAACCTCTCGAAAGAGAAAGTCATCGACCGTCACGGCGACGAAGTCGACCAAGAGTCCTTCAACTCGATGTACATGATGGCCGACTCGGGTGCGCGGGGTTCCGCAGCACAGATTCGTCAGCTGGCCGGTATGCGTGGTCTGATGGCCAAGCCGGACGGTTCCATCATTGAAACGCCGATTACTGCGAACTTCCGTGAAGGTCTGAGCGTACTCCAGTACTTCATCTCGACTCACGGTGCTCGTAAAGGTCTGGCGGATACCGCGTTGAAAACTGCGAACTCCGGTTACCTGACTCGTCGTCTGGTAGACGTGGCGCAGGATCTGGTTGTAACCGAGATCGATTGCGGCACCGAACACGGTCTGCTGATGACTCCGCACATTGAAGGCGGTGACGTTGTAGAACCGTTGGGTGAGCGCGTATTGGGTCGTGTTATTGCCCGTGACGTATTCAAGCCAGGCACCGAGGACGTCATCGTTCCTGCCGGTACTCTGGTAGACGAGAAGTGGGTCGAGTTCATCGAGCTGAACAGCATCGACGAAGTGATCGTGCGTTCGCCGATCAGCTGCGAAACCCGCTATGGCATTTGCGCCAAGTGCTACGGCCGTGATCTGGCTCGTGGTCACCAGGTGAACATCGGTGAAGCGGTCGGCGTTATCGCTGCCCAGTCCATCGGTGAGCCGGGTACCCAGCTGACGATGCGTACGTTCCACATCGGTGGTGCGGCAAGCCGTACTTCCGCAGCCGACAGCGTTCAGGTGAAGAATGGCGGTACCGTCCGTCTGCACAACCTGAAGCACGTTGAGCGTGTGGATGGCCACCTGGTTGCTGTGTCCCGTTCCGGTGAGCTGGCAATCGCTGATGACTTCGGTCGTGAGCGCGAGCGTTACAAGCTGCCGTACGGCGCCGTGATTTCGGTTAAAGAAGGTGACAAGGTCGACGCTGGCGCAATCGTGGCCAAGTGGGATCCGCACACTCACCCGATCGTTACCGAAATGAAAGGTACCGTGACCTACGTGGGCATGGAAGAAGGCATCACGATCAAGCGTCAGACTGACGAATTGACCGGTATGACCAACATTGAAGTACTTGACGCGAAAGATCGTCCAGCTGCCGGCAAGGAAATCCGTCCTGCAGTGAAGATGGTCGACGACAACGGCAAGGATCTGTTGCTGCCAGGCACTGACGTTATCGCTCAGTACTTCCTGCCAGCCAACGCCCTGGTCGGTGTTGCGGACGGTGCGAAGATCGCGATCGGTGATGTTATTGCGCGTATCCCGCAAGAAACTTCGAAAACCCGTGACATCACCGGTGGTCTGCCACGTGTTGCCGACTTGTTCGAAGCCCGTCGTCCGAAAGAAGCGTCGATTCTGGCTGAAGTCAGCGGCACCATCGCGTTCGGTAAAGAGACCAAGGGCAAGCGCCGTCTGGTTATCACCCCGAACGACGGTAGTGATCCGTATGAAGAGCTGATTCCGAAGTGGCGTCACCTGAACGTGTTCGAAGGCGAACAGGTAAACCGCGGCGAAGTTATCTCCGACGGTCCAAGCGATCCGCACGACATCCTGCGTCTGCTGGGTGTGAGCGCGCTGGCCAAGTACATCGTGAACGAGATCCAGGACGTTTATCGTCTGCAAGGCGTGAAGATCAACGACAAGCACATCGAGACCATTCTGCGTCAGATGCTGCGTAAAGTTGAGATCTCCGAGTCCGGCGATTCCAGCTTCATCAAGGGCGACCAGATGGAACTGACTCACG
This sequence comes from Pseudomonas sp. Eth.TT006, assembly GCF_054456575.1. Taxonomy (NCBI): domain Bacteria; kingdom Pseudomonadati; phylum Pseudomonadota; class Gammaproteobacteria; order Pseudomonadales; family Pseudomonadaceae; genus Pseudomonas; species Pseudomonas sp. Eth.TT006. The sequence continues at coordinate 15,598 of NZ_JBTJEN010000016.1, forward strand.
TGCTGGTAGAGAACGAGCGTCTGAGCGCGGAAGACAAATTTGTCTCCAAGTTCACTCGCGTTCTGCTGGGTATCACCAAGGCGTCGTTGTCCACCGAATCGTTCATCTCGGCGGCTTCCTTCCAGGAAACCACTCGCGTACTGACCGAAGCGGCAGTCACCGGCAAGCGCGATTACCTGCGCGGCCTGAAAGAAAACGTGGTCGTGGGTCGTCTGATCCCGGCCGGTACCGGTCTGGCTTATCACAGCGAGCGCAAGCGTCGCCGTGATGCTGACAAACCGTTGCGCGTAAGCGCCAGTGAAGTGGAAGCTGCACTGACCGAAGCGCTGAACTCGAGCGGTAACTGAGTTCTGCGGTAAATGAGCTGAGGCCCTGATCGCTCCGTTCGTCGAATCGAGACAAATTGTCAAGGTTCGACGAGCGGGGAGGTCGGGGCCTTGCCTTGACTGGGGACAAGATCCTCTTTAGACTCTTGATCCCCTAAATTTGGCGGGAATTCGTTCCTGCCATTTTGCTTTTCTTGCAAGACAATAGCGTCGCAAGACAACAGTGGAGCTAGTAGATGGCAACTATCAACCAGCTGGTACGTCAGCCGCGTAAGCGTATCGTCGAGAAATCCGACGTGCCTGCGCTGCAGAACTGCCCGCAACGTCGTGGCGTGTGCACTCGTGTGTACACCACTACGCCGAAAAAACCTAACTCGGCACTGCGTAAAGTATGCCGTGTGCGTCTGACCAACGGTTTCGAGGTTTCCTCGTACATCGGTGGTGAAGGCCACAACCTGCAAGAGCACAGCGTGGTACTGATCCGCGGCGGTCGTGTAAAAGACTTGCCAGGTGTTCGTTACCACACCGTTCGCGGCTCCTTGGATACTTCCGGCGTTAAAGGCCGTAACCAGGGTCGTTCGAAGTACGGTACCAAGCGTCCGAAGTAATCGGCCGCTTTGCAGATTTTCATTTTATTGAGTCGATAAGAGTAAGGTCGGGCGCGAATCCTCTGGATCTGTCCCGAGCTAACCTGAAGACCGCTTGAGGGCTTATCATGCCAAGACGTCGCGTAGCAGCAAAGCGTGAGATTCTGGACGATCCGAAATACGGAAGCCAGATCCTCGCCAAATTCATGAACCACGTTATGGAAAGCGGCAAGAAAGCCGTTGCCGAGCGTATCGTTTATGGTGCCCTGGAAACCGTTGCGACCCGTAAGGCTGGCACCGATCCCCTGGAACTCTTCGAAAAAGCACTCGACGCCATCGCTCCGCTGGTCGAAGTGAAGTCGCGCCGCGTTGGTGGTGCTACTTACCAGGTTCCGGTCGAGGTTCGTCCTTCCCGTCGTAACGCTCTGGCAATGCGCTGGTTGGTAGACTTCGCCCGTAAGCGTGGCGAGAAGTCTATGGCTCTGCGTTTGGCTGGCGAACTGCTGGATGCTGCTGAAGGTAAAGGTGCTGCTGTTAAGAAGCGTGAAGACGTGCACCGTATGGCTGAAGCCAACAAAGCTTTCTCGCACTACCGCTTCTAATTTTAGCTTCACTAATTTTGCGAGGGCTTTATGGCTCGTACTACTCCGATTAGCCGCTACCGTAACATCGGTATCGTCGCTCACGTGGATGCTGGTAAAACCACCACCACCGAGCGCGTCCTGTTTTACACCGGCAAAAGTCACAAAATGGGCGAGGTGCATGATGGCGCCGCGACCACAGACTGGATGGTGCAGGAGCAGGAGCGTGGTATTACCATTACTTCTGCTGCAATCACCGCCTTCTGGAAAGGTTCCGAGAAGCAGTACCCGCATGAGCACCGCTTCAACGTAATCGATACCCCGGGCCACGTAGACTTCACCATTGAAGTTGAACGTTCCCTGCGCGTACTCGACGGCGCTGTCGTTGTGTTCTGCGGTACTTCGGGTGTTGAGCCGCAGTCGGAAACCGTATGGCGTCAAGCCAACAAATACGGCGTTCCACGTCTTGTTTATGTAAACAAGATGGACCGTGCTGGTGCCAACTTCCTGCGCGTGATCGGTCAGATCAAACAGCGTCTGGGTCACACTCCGGTGCCGATCCAGCTGGCTATCGGTTCGGAAGATAACTTCCAGGGCCAGATCGACCTGATCAACATGCAAGCTGTTTACTGGAACGACTCTGACAAGGGTATGGTTCCTGTTCGCAAGGAAATCCCTGCGGACATGCTCGAGCTGGCCACCGAGTGGCGTAGCAACATGGTTGAGGCTGCTGCCGAAGCCAGCGAAGAGCTGATGAACAAGTACCTGGAAGGCGAAGAGCTGTCGATCGAAGAGATCAAGGCCGCTCTGCGTCAGCGCACTATCGCTGGCGAAATCGTTCTGGCTGTTTGCGGTTCGTCGTTCAAGAACAAGGGCGTTCCCCTGGTTCTCGACGCCGTTATCGACTTCCTGCCTGCTCCAACCGACATTCCTGCTATCAAGGGCTCGAACCCTGATAACGAGGAAGAGGAAATGGAGCGTCACGCAAGTGACGACGAGCCGTTCGCGGCACTGGCGTTCAAAATCGCTACCGACCCATTCGTGGGTACCTTGACCTTCGTCCGCGTTTACTCGGGCGTGTTGAACTCCGGCGACGGCGTAATCAACTCGGTCAAAGGCAAGAAAGAGCGCGTGGGCCGTATGGTGCAAATGCACGCAAACGCCCGTGAAGAGATCAAGGAAGTACGCGCTGGTGACATCGCGGCCCTGATCGGCATGAAGGACGTCACCACTGGTGAAACCCTCTGCAACGCTGACAAGCCAATCATCCTGGTTCGCATGGACTTCCCGGAGCCGGTTATTTCGGTTGCCGTAGAGCCTAAGACCAAGGATGACCAGGAAAAAATGGGTATCGCTCTGGGCAAGCTGGCTCAGGAAGACCCGTCTTTCCGCGTTAAGACTGATGAAGAGACTGGTCAAACGATCATCTCCGGCATGGGCGAGCTGCACCTGGACATCCTGGTTGACCGGATGCGCCGTGAGTTCAACGTCGAAGCCAACATCGGTAAGCCTCAAGTTTCGTACCGTGAGCGCATCACGAAGAACTGCGAAATCGAAGGCAAGTTCGTTCGTCAGTCCGGCGGTCGTGGCCAGTTCGGTCACTGCTGGATCCGTTTTGCTCCTGCTGACGAAGGTCAGGAAGGTCTGCAATTCGTGAACGAAGTTGTAGGTGGTGTGGTTCCTAAGGAATACATCCCGGCTATCCAGAAGGGTATCGAAGAGCAGATGAAGAACGGCGTTGTTGCCGGCTATCCGCTGATCGGCCTGAAGGCTACCGTGTTCGATGGTTCTTACCACGACGTCGACTCCAACGAGATGGCGTTCAAGGTGGCTGCTTCCATGGCGACCAAGCAACTGGCCCAGAAGGGCGGTGGTGAGTTGCTCGAGCCGATCATGGCGGTAGAGGTTGTTACGCCTGAAGACTATATGGGTGATGTGATGGGCGACCTTAACCGTCGTCGCGGCATGATCCAGGGTATGGAAGACACAGTGTCCGGCAAGGTTATCCGTGCCGAGGTTCCACTGGGTGAAATGTTCGGTTATGCGACCGACGTTCGTTCCATGTCTCAGGGTCGCGCAAGCTACTCTATGGAATTCAAAAAATACGATACGGCTCCGTCGCACATCGTCGAATCCGTAACCAAAAAACAAGGCTGATTCAGCCCCTTTAGGCTAGGAGTTAATTGTCGTGGCTAAAGAAAAATTTGATCGTTCGTTACCGCACGTAAACGTTGGCACCATTGGTCACGTTGACCACGGTAAAACCACTCTGACCGCTGCTCTGACTCGCGTCTGCTCCGAAGTTTTCGGTTCGGCCGTAGTTGAATTCGACAAGATCGACAGCGCTCCAGAAGAAAAAGCTCGCGGTATCACCATCAACACCGCACACGTTGAGTACAACTCGCTGATCCGTCACTACGCTCACGTTGACTGCCCAGGTCACGCTGACTATGTGAAGAACATGATCACCGGTGCTGCTCAGATGGACGGCGCGATTCTGGTTTGCTCGGCCGCTGATGGTCCGATGCCACAAACCCGTGAGCACATCCTGCTGTCCCGTCAGGTAGGCGTTCCGTACATCGTGGTTTTCCTGAACAAGGCTGACCTGGTAGACGACGCTGAGCTGCTGGAACTGGTTGAGATGGAAGTTCGCGACCTGCTGTCCACCTACGACTTCCCAGGCGACGACACTCCGATCATCATCGGTTCGGCTCGTATGGCGCTGGAAGGCAAAGACGACAACGAGATGGGCACCACTGCCGTCAAGAAACTGGTTGAAACTCTGGACAGCTACATTCCAGAACCAGTTCGTATGATCGACAAGCCGTTCCTGATGCCAATCGAAGACGTATTCTCGATCTCGGGTCGCGGTACTGTTGTGACTGGTCGTATCGAGCGCGGTATCGTTCGCGTTCAGGATCCGCTGGAAATCGTTGGTCTGCGTGACACCACCGTTACTACTTGCACCGGTGTTGAAATGTTCCGCAAGCTGCTCGACGAAGGTCGTGCTGGCGAGAACTGCGGCGTTCTGCTGCGTGGTACCAAACGTGACGACGTTGAGCGTGGCCAGGTTCTGGTTAAGCCGGGTTCGGTTAAGCCGCACACCAAGTTCACCGCAGAAGTTTACGTTCTGAGCAAGGAAGAAGGCGGTCGTCACACTCCGTTCTTCAAAGGCTACCGTCCACAGTTCTACTTCCGTACTACTGACGTGACTGGTAACTGCGAGCTGCCAGAAGGCGTTGAAATGGTAATGCCAGGTGACAACATTCAGATGACTGTTACCCTGATCAAAACCATCGCGATGGAAGACGGTCTGCGTTTCGCTATCCGTGAAGGCGGTCGTACCGTCGGCGCTGGCGTCGTAGCCAAAATCATCGAGTAATCTCTTTTATAGAGTCTGCTTGATGGATTGAAAAAGCCCCCGCTCAGCGGGGGCTTTTTTATTGGGTTGACACCTATCTGGGGCGTCTATAGAATTGCGCCTCCTTTTAACGGGCGTATTGCGCCCGGTGGGAATAGCAGCCGGAGTCTGAAATCCAATGCAAAATCAGCAAATCCGTATCAGGTTGAAGGCTTTCGACCATCGCCTGATCGACCAATCAACCCAGGAAATCGTGGAAACCGCGAAACGTACTGGTGCTCAAGTGCGTGGTCCAATTCCACTGCCTACCCGTAAAGAGCGGTTCACCGTTCTGGTTTCCCCGCACGTCAACAAAGACGCGCGTGACCAGTACGAGATCCGCACTCATAAGCGCGTTCTGGACATCGTCCAGCCAACGGATAAAACCGTTGATGCTCTTATGAAGCTTGATCTTGCGGCCGGTGTGGAAGTGCAGATCAGCCTCGGCTAAGACTCGGTCTTGGTCGTGTAACGCTCTGAAATGGGCGGCCATAGCGGGTGAAAGCCCCGTACACTCATGAGGTTTACAACATGACTATTGGTGTAGTCGGTCGTAAATGCGGTATGACCCGTATTTTCACCGAAGAAGGTGTCTCCATTCCGGTCACGGTCATTGAGATCGAGCCGAATCGCGTCACCCAGTTCAAAACTGAAGAGACCGATGGCTATCGTGCAGTGCAAGTCACTGTCGGCGAGCGTCGCGCTTCGCGTGTAACAGCAGCTCAGGCTGGCCACTTCGCCAAGGCGAACGTTGCCGCTGGTCGTACCACCATGGAATTCCGTCTTGAAGAAGGCGAGTACCAGGCTGGCGATCTGATCAACGCTGAAATCTTTGCCGCTGGTCAACTGGTTGATGTAACCGGTCAGTCCAAGGGTAAAGGCTTCCAGGGTACGATCAAGCGTTGGAATTTCCGCGGGCAAGATAACACCCACGGTAACTCCGTATCCCACCGCGTCCCAGGCTCTATCGGCCAGTGCCAGACTCCTGGTCGTGTATTCAAGGGCAAAAAAATGTCCGGTCATATGGGCGCTGAGCGCGTGACCGTGCAGTCCCTGGAAGTAGTGCGCGTGGACGCTGAACGCAATCTGTTGTTGGTCAAGGGCGCTGTTCCTGGCGCTACTGGCGGCAACCTGGTTGTACGTCCAGCAGCCAAGGCTCGCGGTTAAGGGGAAGCTGACATGCAATTAAATGTAAATGACGCTCAAGCGATCGAAGTTTCCGAACTGACATTTGGCGGCGAATTCAACGAGACGCTGGTTCACCAAGCAGTCGTGGCCTACATGGCCGGCGGCCGTCAAGGTAGCAAGCAGCAGAAGACCCGTTCCGACGTTCGTGGTGGCGGCAAGCGCCCATGGCGTCAGAAAGGTACTGGCCGTGCTCGTGCCGGTACTATCCGTAGCCCAATCTGGCGTGGCGGCGGTACCACTTTCGCAGCTCGTCCACAGGATCACTCCCAGAAGCTGAACAAGAAGATGTATCGCGCAGCAATGCGTTCCATCCTTGCTGAGCTGGTGCGTACTGATCGTCTGGTCGTGGTTCAGGATTTCGCTGTTGAAACTCCGAAAACCAAAGATCTGCTGGGCAAGCTGAACAACATGAGCCTGACCGACGTTCTGATCGTGTCGGACGCTGTTGATCAGAACCTGTACCTGGCTGCTCGCAACCTGCCACACGTAGATGTACGTGACGTGCAAGGTTCCGATCCAGTTAGTCTGATCGCATACGACAAGGTGTTGATCACCGTGTCGGCCGTGAAGAAATTCGAGGAGCTGCTGGGATGAACCAGGAACGCGTATTTAAAGTTCTGCTTGGCCCGCACGTTTCCGAGAAGGCTACGGTTCTGGCAGACAAGAAAGGCCAGTTCGTTTTCAAGGTTGCTACTGATGCAACCAAGCTGGAAATCAAGAAGGCCGTCGAAAGCCTGTTCAGCGTGAAAGTAGAGCGCGTCACTACCCTGAACGTTCTGGGTAAGAGCAAGCGCACTGCTCGCGGTCTGGGCAAGCGTAATGACTGGAAGAAGGCAGTTATCTCCCTTCAGCCAGGCCAAGATCTCGATTTCAGCAGCAGTGCTGAGTAAGGAAGGGGTGCATCATGGCAATCGTTAAATGCAAACCGACTTCCCCTGGCCGCCGTTTTGTGGTCAAGGTGGTCAACCAGGAGCTGCATAAAGGCGCTCCTCACGCACCGCTGCTCGAGAAAAAATCGAAGTCTGGTGGTCGTAACAACAATGGCCGTATTACCACTCGTCACATCGGTGGTGGTCATAAGCAGCATTACCGTATGGTCGATTTTCGTCGCAACGACAAAGATGGCATCGTCGCCACTGTCGAGCGTATCGAATACGATCCAAACCGTACTGCTCACATCGCACTGCTGTGCTACGCAGACGGCGAGCGCCGCTACATCATCGCCCCTAAAGGCGTGAGTGCTGGCGACCAGCTGATCGCAGGCGCTCTGGCTCCAATCAAGCCAGGCAACGCTCTGCAACTGCGCAACATTCCAGTCGGTTCTACCGTACACGGCATCGAACTGAAGCCAGGTAAAGGCGCACAGATCGCTCGTTCCGCTGGTGCTTCGGCTCAGCTGATCGCTCGTGAAGGCGTGTACGTTACCCTGCGTCTGCGTTCCGGTGAAATGCGTAAAGTCCTGGCTGAGTGCCGTGCGACCCTGGGCGAAGTCTCGAACTCCGAGCACAGCCTGCGTTCGCTGGGTAAAGCTGGTGCCAAACGCTGGCGTGGCGTTCGCCCAACCGTTCGTGGTGTTGCCATGAACCCGGTTGACCACCCACATGGTGGTGGTGAAGGTCGTACCTCTGGTGGTCGTCATCCGGTATCGCCATGGGGCTTCCCGACTAAGGGCGCGAAGACTCGTGGTAATAAGCGTACCGACAAAATGATCGTCCGTCGTCGCAAGTAAATAGAGGGATACGACAGTGCCACGTTCTCTGAAAAAAGGTCCTTTTATTGATCTTCACCTACTGAAGAAGATCGAAGTGGCGGCGGAAAAGAACGATCGCAAACCAATTAAGACTTGGTCGCGTCGTTCGATGATCCTGCCACAAATGGTCGGTCTGACCATTGCAGTACACAACGGCCGTCAGCACGTCCCAGTTCTCGTGAACGAAGACATGGTTGGCCATAAACTGGGCGAGTTCGCCGGTACCCGCACTTATCGTGGGCACGTGGCTGACAAGAAAGCCAAGCGTTAAGGGGTAAGGAAATGGAAGTAGCCGCTAAGTTGTCGGGCGCTCGAATCTCCGCCCAGAAAGCCCGCTTGGTCGCCGACCAGATCCGCGGGAAGAAGGTGGGCGAAGCGCTCAACCTGTTGGCTTTCAGCAGTAAGAAAGCCGCCGAGATCATGAAGAAAGTGCTGGAGTCGGCCGTAGCCAACGCCGAGCATAACGAAGGCGCAGACGTTGATGACCTGAAGGTCAGCACCGTTTTCGTCAACGAAGGGCGTTCGCTGAAGCGCATCATGCCACGTGCCAAAGGCCGTGCTGATCGCATCGTCAAGCGGTCTTGCCATATCACTGTCAAGGTTGCTGACAAGTAACGGAGTCGAAGAGATGGGTCAGAAAGTACATCCCATTGGCATTCGCCTGGGAATCGTCAAGGAGCACACCTCCGTCTGGTACGCAGACGGTCGGACTTATGCGGACTACTTGTTCGCAGATCTGAAAGTGCGTGAGTATCTCCAAGACAAACTAAAAAGCGCGTCCGTAAGCCGTATCGATATCCATCGTCCGGCCCAAACTGCACGCATCACCATCCACACCGCTCGTCCAGGTATCGTTATCGGGAAGAAAGGTGAAGATGTTGAGAAACTGCGTCAGGACCTGACCAAGCAAATGGGTGTGCCTGTGCACATCAATATCGAAGAGATCCGCAAGCCGGAGCTCGACGGTATGCTGGTTGCGCAGAGCGTAGCTCAGCAGCTGGAGCGTCGTGTAATGTTCCGTCGCGCTATGAAGCGCGCAGTACAGAACGCCATGCGCATTGGTGCCAAAGGCATCAAAATCCAAGTGAGCGGTCGTCTCGGCGGTGCTGAAATCGCACGTACTGAATGGTATCGCGAAGGTCGTGTGCCACTGCACACCCTGCGTGCCGACATCGACTATGCCAACTACGAAGCTCACACCACCTACGGTGTGATCGGTGTAAAGGTTTGGATCTTCAAAGGCGAAGTAATTGGTGGTCGCCAAGAAGAGCTGAAGCCACAAGCACCAGCGCCTCGTAAAAAAGCTGCTAAGTAAGGGGTACGCCAAATGTTGCAACCTAAGCGTACGAAGTTCCGCAAGCAGATGACCGGCCACAACCGTGGTCTGGCACTGCGCGGTAGCAAAGTCAGCTTCGGCGAGTTCGCGCTGAAGTCTGTAGCTCGTGGTCGTCTCACCGCTCGTCAGATCGAGTCAGCGCGTCGTGCTCTGACCCGTCACGTAAAACGTGGTGGCAAGATCTGGATCCGTGTATTCCCGGACAAGCCGATCTCCAAGAAACCTCTCGAGGTTCGTATGGGTAAAGGTAAGGGTAACGTGGAATACTGGGTTGCCCAGATTCAGCCAGGCAAAGTCCTGTATGAAATCGAGGGTGTTTCTGAAGAGCTGGCGCGTGAGGCTTTCGCCCTGGCTGCTGCAAAGCTGCCGCTCGCCACCTCCTTTGTTAAACGGACGGTGATGTGATGAAAGCGAATGAACTTCGTGAAAAATCCGCACAGCAGCTGAACGAGCAACTGCTCGGCTTGCTGCGCGACCAGTTCAATCTGCGCATGCAGAAAGCAACTGGCCAGTTGGGGCAGTCTCATCTGCTCTCGCAAGTTAAGCGTGACATCGCTCGCGTGAAGACTGTGCTCAACCAGCAGGCAGGTAAGTGATCATGGCTGAAGCCGAAAAAACTGTCCGTACGCTGACTGGCCGTGTTGTCAGCGACAAGATGGACAAAACCATCACCGTTCTGATCGAGCGTCGCGTTAAGCACCCGATCTACGGTAAATACGTTAAGCGTTCGACTAAGCTGCACGCGCACGACGAAACCAATCAGTGCCACATCGGCGACAAAGTCACTATTCGTGAAACTCGTCCGATGGCCAAGACCAAGTCTTGGGCGCTGGTTGATGTTCTCGAACGCGCTGTGGAAGTCTAAGGGCTAGGGGTCGGAGAAATTATATGATTCAGACTCAATCCATGCTCGATGTGGCCGATAACAGCGGCGCTCGCCGCGTTATGTGCATCAAGGTGCTGGGTGGCTCCCATCGTCGTTACGCTGGTATCGGTGACATCATCAAAGTTACCGTGAAGGAAGCAATTCCTCGCGGTAAAGTGAAAAAAGGCCAAGTGATGACTGCTGTTGTAGTCCGCACTCGTCACGGCGTACGTCGTGCTGATGGCTCCATTATCCGCTTTGATGGCAACGCTGCTGTTCTTCTGAACAACAAGCAAGAGCCGATCGGCACCCGTATCTTTGGGCCAGTGACCCGTGAACTTCGTACTGAGAAGTTCATGAAGATCGTCTCGCTCGCCCCAGAAGTGCTGTAAGGAGATCCGACATGCAAAAGATTCGTCGTGACGACGAGATCATCGTGATCGCCGGCAAAGACAAAGGTAAGCGCGGTAAGGTGCTGAAGGTTCTTGCTGACAACCGTCTGGTTGTTGGTGGTCTGAACCTGGTCAAGCGTCATACCAAGCCTAACCCGATGTCGGGCGTACAGGGCGGTATCGTCGAGAAAGAAGCGCCACTGCACGCTTCCAACGTCGCCATCTTCAACGGCGAAACCAACAAGGCTGACCGCGTTGGTTTCAAAGTAGAAGACGGTAAGAAAATTCGTGTCTTCAAGTCGACCCAAAAAGCGGTTGATGCTTGAACACTGCTAGGTAGAAGACCATGGCACGACTAAAAGAGATTTACCGGAAGGAAATCGCTCCGAAACTTAAGGAAGAACTTAAGCTTTCGAACGTGATGGAAGTTCCGCGCGTTACCAAAATCACCCTGAACATGGGTCTGGGCGAAGCGATCGGCGACAAAAAAGTCATCGAGCACGCTGTTGCTGACCTGGAAAAGATCACCGGCCAAAAAGTCGTTGTGACCTACGCTCGTAAATCCATCGCTGGCTTTAAAGTCCGTGAAGGATGGCCGATCGGCGTCAAAGTGACTCTGCGCCGTGAGCGTATGTACGAGTTCCTGGATCGTCTGCTGTCGATCTCCCTGCCTCGGGTTCGCGACTTCCGCGGCCTGAATGCCAAGTCCTTCGATGGTCGTGGCAACTACAGCATGGGCGTGAAAGAGCAGATCATTTTCCCGGAAATCGACTACGACAAGATCGATGCTCTCCGCGGTCTGGACATTACCCTGACCACCACTGCCAAGAACGATGACGAAGGCCGCGCTCTGCTGCGTGCTTTCAAATTCCCGTTCCGCAACTGATTGGAGTAGGAAAATGGCCAAGAAGAGCATGAAAAACCGTGAGCTGAAGCGTCAGCTCACTGTTGCAAAGTACGCCACCAAGCGTGCAGCGCTGAAAGCTATCATCGTTGATCTGAACGCAAGTCCAGAAGCGCGTTGGGAAGCTACCGTAGCTCTGCAGAAGCAACCACGTGACGCCAGCGCTTCGCGCATGCGTAACCGTTGCCGCCTGACTGGTCGTCCGCACGGCGTTTACCGCAAGTTCGGCCTCGGCCGTAACAAACTGCGTGAAGCGGCAATGCGTGGTGACGTTCCAGGTCTGGTTAAAGCCAGCTGGTAATCGCTGTCAAAGCCTTGATGGTGGGGTTCGCAAGAACCTGACCATCGGTGGCCTTGAATCTGAATCAAGCCCCTTTTGGGGCTTGATTCATTTCTGGGGTATGTCTAGAATGACCGGCTCGCCTGAGCCCGTGTTTTTCATGCCCGGAATTTCTCGGCGACAAGTAGTAGCCGCAAGGCTAATTTTTCTGTATTAGGAGCGTCTAGCCCATGAGTATGCAGGACCCGTTAGCGGACATGCTAACTCGAATCCGTAATGCCCAGATGGCTGAAAAGTCTGTCGTAAGCATGCCGTCTTCCACGCTGAAGGTGGCTGTAGCAAAAGTCCTGAAGGACGAAGGTTACATCGCGGATTTTCAGATCACCACCGACGCCAAGCCGTCGTTGTCCATCTCACTGAAGTACTTCGAAGGCCGTCCGGTCATTGAAGAAGTGAAGCGCGTTAGTCGTCCAGGCCTGCGTCAGTACAAGTCCGTTGAAGATCTGCCGAAAGTTCGTGGCGGTCTTGGCGTGTCTATCGTCTCCACCAACAAAGGTGTGATGACGGATCGTGCTGCGCGCGCTGCCGGTGTCGGCGGCGAAGTTCTTTGCACTGTGTTCTAAGGGGGGATAAGCATGTCTCGCGTCGCTAAGAACCCCGTTAAGCTGCCAGCCGGTGTCGAAGTAAAATTCGCAGGCCAACAGCTTTCGGTGAAGGGTGCCAAGGGTACTCTTGAACTGAACATCCATTCGTCCGTTGAGATCGTTGAAGAAGCTGGTGAGCTGCGTTTCGCTGCTCGCAATGGCGATCAGCAAACTCGCGCAATGGCCGGTACCACGCGTGCGTTGGTAAACAACATGGTCCAGGGCGTAAGCCAAGGCTTCGAGCGCAAGCTCCAGCTGGTCGGTGTTGGTTATAAAGCGCAAGCAAAAGGTCAGGTGCTGAACCTGGCTCTTGGCTTCTCGCACCCAGTGGATTACGAACTGCCGCAAGGCATCACCGCTGAGACTCCTAGCCAGACCGATATCCTGATCAAGGGCATCGATAAGCAGCTGGTAGGTCAAGTGGCCGCTGAGATCCGCGACTTCCGTCCACCAGAGCCGTACAAAGGCAAAGGTGTGCGCTACGCGGACGAAGTCGTCCGTCGTAAAGAAGCCAAGAAGAAGTAGGGCATAGCAAATGACCGACAAAAAAGTTACTCGACTGCGTCGCGCTCGCAAAGCACGCCTGAAAATGCACGAACTCGAAGTCGTGCGTCTCTGCGTGTTCCGCTCGTCGCAGCACATCTACGCCCAGGTCATCTCGGCCGACGGCAACAAAGTCCTGGCAAGCGCCTCGACTTTGGATAAAGAACTGCGTGATGGTGCCACCGGCAACATCGACGCGGCCACAAAGGTTGGCCAGCTGGTCGCTACGCGTGCTAAGGCCGCTGGCGTCTCGCAAGTGGCTTTCGACCGCTCTGGCTTCAAGTACCATGGCCGCGTTAAAGCGCTGGCTGATGCTGCTCGTGAAGCTGGGCTGGAGTTCTAAGTTATGTCAAATAACGACCAAAAGCGCGACGAAGGCTACATCGAGAAGCTGGTTCAAGTTAACCGCGTAGCCAAAACCGTTAAAGGCGGCCGTATCTTCACTTTCACCGCGTTGACCGTGGTTGGTGATGGTAAAGGGCGTGTTGGCTTCGGCCGTGGCAAGTCGCGTGAAGTGCCTGCTGCGATCCAGAAGGCAATGGAAGCTGCTCGCCGCAACATGATTCAAGTTGACCTGAACGGCACTACTCTGCAGTACGCAATGAAGTCCGCTCACGGCGCTTCGAAGGTGTACATGCAGCCTGCTTCTGAAGGTACCGGTATCATCGCTGGCGGCGCTATGCGTGCTGTCCTCGAAGTTGCTGGCGTTCAGAACGTTCTGGCCAAATGCTACGGCTCGACTAACCCGGTAAACGTGGTTCACGCCACTTTCAAAGGTCTGAAAGCCATGCAATCTCCTGAGTCCATCGCTGCCAAGCGTGGCCTGACTGTCAAGGAGATCTTCTGATCATGGCTACCGTTAAAGTTACGCTGATCAAAAGCATGACCGGCCGCATCCCTAACCACAAACTGTGCGTTAAGGGTCTGGGTCTGCGTCGCATCGGTCACACTGTGGAAGTCCAGGATACTCCCGAGAATCGCGGGATGATCAACAAGGCTTACTACATGCTGCGTGTCGAGGGTTAATCGATGAAACTCAATGATCTGAGTCCAGCGCCGGGTTCCCGTCGCGAAAAGCATCGTCCGGGCCGTGGTATCGGTAGCGGTTTGGGTAAGACTGGTGGCCGTGGTCACAAAGGTCAGACCTCCCGCTCCGGTGGCACCATTGCTCCAGGCTTTGAAGGCGGTCAACAGCCGCTGCATCGTCGCCTGCCGAAGTTCGGTTTCGTTTCCCTGAAAGCCATGGATCGCGCAGAAGTGCGTCTGTCCGAGCTGGCTAAAGTGGAAGGCGACATCGTCACCGTGCAGTCCCTGAAAGATGCCAACGTGATCAACGTCAACGTACAGCGTGTGAAAATCATGCTGTCCGGTGAAGTGACTCGCGCTGTCACTATCGGCAAGGGAATCGGCGCCACCAAAGGTGCGCGTGCGGCTATCGAAGCAGCTGGCGGCAAGTTCGAGGAATAAATGGCTAAGCAAGGTGCTCTCTCTGCGCTCGGCAAAGGCGGTATGTCTGAACTCTGGGCTCGTCTGCGTTTTCTGTTCCTGGCGATTATCGTCTACCGAATAGGCGCACACATCCCGGTTCCAGGTATCAACCCGGACCGACTCGCAGACCTGTTTCGACAGAATGAGGGGACCATTCTTAGCTTGTTCAACATGTTCTCCGGCGGCGCGCTGGAACGGATGAGCATCTTTGCACTGGGGATCATGCCGTACATTTCGGCATCGATCATCATGCAACTGATGACCGCCGTCAGCCCGCAGCTGGAGCAGTTGAAGAAGGAAGGTGAAGCTGGCCGTCGCAAGATCAGCCAGTACACCCGCTACGGCACCGTCGTCCTCGCTCTCGTTCAGGCTATTGGCATGTCCATTGGTCTGGCGGGGCAGGGCGTTGCGTTCACTGGTGACTTTGGCTTCCATTTCGTCGCGGTATCCACGTTTGTGGCTGGTGCGATGTTCATGATGTGGCTGGGTGAGCAGATTACTGAGCGTGGTGTAGGCAACGGTATCTCGATGTTGATTTTTTCGGGTATCGTCGCCGGTCTTCCGAGAGCAATCGGGCAGTCTTTCGAGTCTGCGCGTCAGGGCGATATCAATATCTTCGCCTTGGTTGCCATCGGTTTGCTGGCAGTAGCGATTATCGGTTTCGTGGTGTTCATTGAGCGTGGCCAGCGTCGTATTGCTGTTCACTACGCCAAGCGTCAGCAGGGCCGCAAGGTTTTTGCCGCGCAGACAAGCCACTTGCCGCTGAAGGTGAACATGGCCGGTGTTATTCCGGCTATTTTCGCGAGCAGCATTTTGCTGTTCCCGGCTTCGTTGGGTGCCTGGTTTGGTCAGTCTGAAGGTATGGGCTGGTTGCAGGACATCTCGCAGTCGATCGCTCCTGGTCAGCCGTTGAATATTCTGCTGTTTAGTGCAGGGATTATTTTCTTCTGCTTCTTCTATACGGCGTTGATGTTCAATCCGAAAGACGTAGCGGAAAACCTGAAGAAGTCCGGTGCCTTTATTCCGGGTATCCGTCCAGGTGAGCAGTCTGCGCGCTATATTGATGGCGTTCTGACTCGCTTGACCATGTTCGGTGCTCTTTACATGACGGCCGTATGCCTGTTGCCCCAGTTCCTGGTGGTTGCAGCAAACGTTCCGTTCTACCTTGGCGGGACCTCGTTGCTGATCGTGGTCGTGGTTGTGATGGACTTCATGTCCCAAGTACAATCGCACCTCGTTTCGCACCAGTACGAATCCCTGATGAAGAAAGCCAACCTGAAGGGTTACGGCAGCGGCATGTTGCGCTGAGTACCCATAAGGTTCGAGGAGTTGGTGATGAAAGTTCGTGCATCGGTGAAAAAGCTGTGCCGTAACTGCAAGATTATTCGCCGCGAAGGTGTTGTTCGGGTAATTTGCAGCGCGGAACCGCGTCACAAACAGCGCCAAGGCTGAGTGTGATTGTGCTTCAAGCCCGGCAGCTAGTGCGCTGCCGGGTTGATTATTTGTTATTACAGCGATATTATCTCGCGCCCTATTTCTTGGCTTCCGGGGCGTAGGTAGCTGTCAATTGGAGTCCCACTGAATGGCCCGTATTGCAGGCGTTAACATTCCAGATAACAAGCATACTGTTATCTCGCTGACCTACATCTATGGTGTCGGTCGCACTACTGCACAGAAAATCTGTGCAGACACTGGGGTAAACCCAGCAGCAAAGATCAAAGATCTGAGCGACGAGCAAATTGAACAGCTGCGTGGCGAAGTGGCGAAGTTCACCACTGAAGGTGACCTGCGTCGCGAAATCAACATGAAAATCAAGCGCTTGATGGACCTCGGTTGCTATCGCGGTCTGCGTCATCGTCGCGGTCTTCCAGTACGCGGTCAGCGTACCAAGACCAACGCGCGTACCCGTAAAGGTCCGCGTAAGCCGATCCGCAAGTAATCGCCCCAGCGAATCGACAGGAATTTAATCATGGCAAAACCTGCTGCTCGTCCTCGTAAAAAAGTTAAAAAGACAGTGGTTGATGGCATCGCCCACATCCATGCTTCTTTTAACAACACCATCGTGACCATTACCGACCGTCAAGGTAACGCTCTTTCCTGGGCTACCTCCGGTGGTTCGGGTTTCCGCGGTTCCCGCAAGTCCACCCCGTTCGCTGCTCAAGTAGCTGCTGAGCGTGCTGGTCAAGCTGCGCTGGAATACGGCCTGAAAAACCTCGACGTCAACGTCAAGGGTCCAGGTCCAGGTCGTGAATCCGCAGTCCGCGCTTTGAACGGCTGTGGCTACAAGATCGCCAGCATCACCGACGTGACGCCAATCCCGCACAACGGGTGCCGTCCGCCGAAGAAGCGCCGCGTGTAATCCAGGAGATTGTAAAGAATGGCTCGTTACATTGGTCCAAAATGCAAACTCGCTCGTCGCGAAGGCACCGATCTCTTCCTGAAGAGCGGCGTGCGCGCGATCGAATCGAAGTGCAACATTGAAGCAGCACCTGGTATCCACGGCCAACGCCGCGGTCGCCAGTCCGACTACGGCACCCAACTGCGTGAAAAGCAGAAGGTCCGTCGTATTTATGGCGTTCTCGAGCGTCAGTTCAGCGGCTACTACAAAGAAGCTGCTGGCAAGAAAGGTGCAACCGGTGAAAACCTGCTGCAACTGCTCGAATGCCGTCTGGACAACGTTGTATACCGTATGGGCTTTGGTTCGACTCGTGCCGAATCCCGTCAGCTGGTATCGCACAAGTCGATCAGCGTTAACGGTCAGACCGTAAACGTTCCGTCGTATCAGGTTCGTGCTGGTGACGTGGTCGCAGTTCGCGAGAAAGCAAAAAACCAACTTCGCATTGTCCAAGCTCTCGATCTGTGTGCCCAACGTGGCCGCGTAGAATGGGTAGAAGTAGACACTGAGAAGAAGTCGGGCGTTTTCAAGAACGTTCCTGCTCGCAGTGATCTGTCCGCCGACATCAACGAAAGCCTGATTGTCGAGCTCTACTCCAAGTAAGGGCTAGAAAATAGGTGCATCCATGCAGATTTCGGTAAATGAGTTCCTGACACCCCGCCATATTGATGTGCAGGTTGTCAGTCCAACCCGCGCCAAGATCACTCTCGAGCCTCTCGAGCGTGGTTTTGGCCACACCCTGGGCAACGCGCTGCGCCGCATCCTGTTGTCCTCAATGCCCGGCTGCGCAGTAGTCGAGGCCGAGATTGACGGTGTGCTCCACGAGTACAGCGCCATCGAAGGTGTACAGGAAGACGTAATTGAAATCCTGTTGAACCTTAAAGGTCTGGCCATCAAGCTGCACGGTCGTGACGAAGTTACGCTGACCTTGTCGAAGAAGGGTTCGGGGGTGGTTACCGCTGCCGATATTCAGCTGGATCATGATGTCGAGATCGTTAATCCCGATCACGTAATCGCTAACCTGGCGTCTAACGGCGCCCTGAACATGAAGCTCACCGTAGCTCGTGGTCGTGGTTATGAACCAGCCGACTCGCGTCAGAGCGATGAAGACGAAAGCCGCAGCATCGGTCGCTTGCAGCTCGACTCTTCGTTCAGCCCGGTTCGCCGTATCGCATACGTGGTGGAAAACGCCCGTGTCGAGCAGCGTACCAACCTGGACAAGCTGGTTATTGATCTGGAAACCAACGGTACTCTGGATCCTGAAGAGGCTATCCGCCGCGCTGCAACCATCCTGCAACAGCAGTTGGCTGCGTTCGTCGACCTCAAAGGTGACAGTGAGCCAGTGGTTGTCGAGCAGGAAGACGAGATCGATCCGATCCTGCTTCGCCCGGTTGACGATCTGGAACTGACTGTACGTTCGGCTAACTGCCTTAAGGCGGAAAACATCTACTACATCGGCGACCTGATTCAGCGCACCGAAGTAGAGCTGTTGAAGACTCCGAACCTGGGCAAGAAATCCTTGACTGAAATCAAGGACGTTCTGGCCTCCCGCGGTCTGTCCCTCGGCATGCGCCTCGACAACTGGCCGCCTGCAAGTCTTAAGAAGGACGACAAGGCGACTGCCTGATCGTCGTAATCACCGAACGTAGTGTTTGGTAAGGAATGAACCATGCGTCATCGTAAAAGTGGGCGTCACCTGAGCCGCACCAGCTCGCACCGCAAGGCCATGTTCCAGAACATGGCGGTGTCGTTGTTCGAGCACGAGCTGATCAAGACTACTCTGCCAAAAGCCAAAGAACTGCGCCGCGTTGCCGAGCCGCTGATCACTCTGGCCAAGACAGACAGCCTGGCTAACCGCCGTCTGGCTTTCGACCGTACTCGTTCGAAAGCTATCGTTGGTAAGCTCTTCAACGACCTGGGCAAGCGTTACGCTACCCGTGAGGGTGGCTACCTGCGCATCCTCAAGTGCGGTTTCCGCGCTGGCGACAACGCGCCTATGGCGTACGTCGAGTTGGTTGATCGTGCTACTGCTGGCGAAGCTGTATCCGCCGAGTAAGACGTCAGTCTGAAACGAAAAACCGGGCCTAGTGCCCGGTTTTTTGTGTCTGCAAGAAAATGCGCTATTCGTACAAGCCCCCAACACCCTGCTGTTGTCACTATGTGCTGGGAAACATCGTTAGTAATTATCTATCGATGTCTGCAAGTTAATGAATTTGTGGGGATCAGATCTATGATCAATACTCCCCAGCAAGCCGATTAGCCGGCAGTTTCAAGACTGACAGAGGAAGAAGACCGCATGAGCCAGATCAAAACGCTTACGACCGCCAGTGGCGCACCTGTCGCTGATAACCAGAATTCTCGCTCTGCCGGCCCTCGTGGCCCGCTGTTGCTCGACGATTTTCATCTGATCGAGAAGCTTGCCCACTTCAACCGTGAAAACATTCCTGAGCGTCGCGTGCACGCCAAGGGTTCGGGTGCTTACGGTACGTTCACCGTGACGCGCGACATCACCGAGTACACCAGCGCCAAACTCTTCGAATCTATCGGCAAGCAAACCCCGACTTTCCTGCGCTTCTCCACCGTGGGCGGCGAGCGTGGTTCTGCCGACACCGAGCGTGATCCGCGTGGCTTTGCCCTGAAGTTCTACACCGAAGAAGGCAACTGGGACATCGTTGGTAACAACACTCCAGTGTTCTTCATCCGCGATCCGCTGAAGTTTCCTGACTTCATCCACACCCAGAAACGCCTGCCGCAGAGCAACCTGAAAAGTGCGCAGATGATGTGGGACTTCTGGTCGCATTCGCCAGAAGCGCTGCACCAGGTAACCATTCTGTTTTCGGATCGCGGCATTCCCGACGGCTATCGCCACATGCACGGCTTCGGTAGCCACACCTACAGCTTGATCAATGCCAAAGGTGAGCGTCACTGGGTGAAGTGGCACTACAAGACTCAGCAAGGGATCAAGAACCTCGCACCGGCCGACGCTGCGCGTCTGGCGGGTACCGATCCGGATTACGCCCAGCGCGATCTGTTTGAAGCAATCGAGCGTGGTGACTTCCCGAAATGGCGTGTATGCATCCAGATCATGACCGAGGCGCAAGCTGCAGCGCATTACGAGAACCCATTCGATGTGACCAAGACCTGGTCGCAGAAGGAGTTTCCGCTGATCGAAGTTGGCGAGTTGGAGCTGAACCGTAACCCGCTGAACTACTTCGCAGAAGTTGAGCAGGCCGCATTCGGTCCAAGCAACATGGTGCCAGGTGTTGGTCTGTCGCCGGATCGCATGCTGCAAGGCCGCGTGTTCGCCTATGCCGACGCACACCGCTACCGCGTTGGCACCAATCACCAGCAATTGCCGGTGAACGCCCCTCGCAGCCCGGTGAACACCTACCAGCGCGACGGTTCGATGGCCTTCGGCAGCAACGGTGGTGCAGCGCCAAACTACGAGCCGAACAGCTACATCGAATCGCCGAAGCAAGCGCCGCACTACGCCGAGCCTGCATTGGCCTTGAGCGGTGCTGCTGACCGTTACGATCATCGCGAAGACACCGACTACTACAGCCACGCCGGTGCGCTGTTCCGCCTGATGAGCGACGAGCAGAAAGCCTTGCTGGTCAGCAATATTGCCGGTGCCATGAGCGGTGTTTCGTCTGATGTGGTTGATCGCCAACTGCAGCATTTCTACAAGGCCGATCCGGCGTATGGAGACGCAATCGCGAAGCTGCTCAACGTACAGCTTAACGAAGTCTAAACGAGAAGCAGAACCGCCCTCATTGGGGCGGTTTTTGCGTTAGTTAGGCCTCTTTTCTCAGAATTTCTTCGCTTTTATTGCGCGAGACGGGGTGACCTTCCGGTCAGCTTGGTTCAAACTACAGACTTTCAAGCAGGGAGATGTAGGGCGATGCAAGGCCACCCAGACGTTATCGATTACCTCAACACGTTGCTGACCGGCGAACTGGCCGCGCGTGACCAATATTTTGTGCACTCGCGGATGTATGAGGACTGGGGTTTCACCAAGCTCTACGAACGAATCAACCACGAGATGGAAGAAGAGGCTGGTCACGCCGATGCGCTGATGCGCCGGATTCTGATGCTTGAAGGCACGCCGCGTATGCGTCCGGATGATCTGGATGTCGGCACCACGGTGGAGACCATGCTCGAAGCGGACCTGCGTCTCGAGTACAAAGTACGCGCCGCGCTGTGCAAGGGTATTGCGCTGTGCGAAACCCACGGCGACTACGTCAGCCGCGACATTCTCAAACTGCAATTGCACGACACCGAAGAAGATCACACTTACTGGCTGGAAAAGCAGTTGGGCCTGATCAAACTTATCGGTATCCAGAACTACCTGCAGTCGCACACTTCCTGAGTTCATCAGGTACAAAAAGCCCCTGTCACCGACAACGTGACAGGGGCTTTTTCATGCCCGACGATCAGGCGCGGTCGCGAATCAACAGCGGCTTGAGGTAATGCCCGGTGTGAGACTGCTTCATCTCCGCCACCTCCTCCGGAGTGCCGGTGGCGATGATCTGCCCACCCTTGGAACCGCCCTCCGGTCCGAGGTCCACCAGCCAGTCGGCGGTCTTGATCACGTCCAGGTTGTGCTCGATCACTACCACGGTGTTGCCGTGGTCGCGCAAGCGGTGCAGCACGTCGAGCAATTGCTGGATATCCGCGAAGTGCAGGCCGGTGGTCGGCTCATCGAGGATATACAGGGTCTTGCCGGTATCCCGCTTGGACAGCTCGCGCGACAGCTTGACCCGTTGCGCCTCGCCACCGGACAAGGTTGTCGCCGACTGCCCGAGCTTGATGTACGACAGGCCGACATCCATCAGCGTCTGCAGCTTGCGCGCCAGCGCTGGTACCGCGTCGAAGAACTCCCGCGCTTCCTCGATGGTCATTTCGAGGGTTTCGTGGATGTTCTTGCCCTTGTATTTGATCTCAAGGGTTTCACGGTTGTAGCGCTTGCTCTTGCACACGTCGCACGGCACGTAGATGTCCGGCAGGAAGTGCATTTCGACTTTGATCAGGCCATCGCCCTGACACGCCTCGCAGCGACCACCCTTGACGTTGAACGAGAAACGCCCCGGGCCGTAACCCCGCGAGCGCGACTCAGGCACGCCGGCAAACAGTTCACGGATCGGCGTGAACAAGCCGGTGTAAGTCGCCGGGTTGGAGCGTGGCGTACGGCCGATCGGGCTCTGGTCGATATCGACAACCTTATCCAGATGCTCCAGGCCCTTGATGCTGTCGTGCGCGGCGGCTTCCAGCGTGGTCGCGCCATTCAGCGCGGTGGCGCTCAGCGGGAACAGGGTGTTGTTGATCAGCGTTGATTTGCCCGAGCCGGACACGCCGGTGACACAGGTCAGCAGACCGATCGGAATTTCCAGATCGACATTGCGCAGGTTATTGCCGCGGGCGCCTTTGAGCGACAGCGTCAGCTTCTTGTTGCGCGGCGTGCGTTTGGCCGGCACTTCGATCTTGACCCGGCCCGACAGGTATTTACCGGTCAGGGAGTCCGGATGCGCCATGACTTCGTCCGGTGTACCTTCAGCCACGATCTGCCCGCCATGCACGCCGGCGCCCGGGCCGATGTCCACTACATAATCGGCCAGACGAATCGCGTCTTCGTCGTGCTCGACCACGATCACGGTGTTGCCGATATCGCGCAGGTGCTTGAGGGTGCCGAGCAGCCGGTCGTTATCCCGCTGATGCAGGCCGATTGAAGGTTCGTCGAGGATATACAGCACCCCGACCAAACCTGCGCCTATCTGGCTGGCCAGACGAATCCGCTGTGCCTCACCGCCGGACAGGGTATCGGCGCTGCGATCCAGCGAAAGATAGTCGAGGCCGACGTTGACCAGAAACTGCAGGCGCTCGCGGATTTCCTTGAGGATCTTGTCGGCAATCTCGCCACGGCGGCCGGTCATCTTCAGCTCGCCGAAGTACTCGCAGGCATCACCGATTGGCAGATTGGTCACCGCCGGCAAGGTTTTCTCGCCGACCCAAACGTGCCGCGCTTCGCGACGCAGGCGGGTGCCACGACAATCCGGGCAGGCCTGGGTGCTGAGGAACTTGGCCAGTTCTTCGCGCACGCTGGCGGATTCGGTCTCGCGGTAGCGGCGCTCGAGGTTCGGCACAATGCCTTCGAACGGATGCGAACGTTTGACGATATCGCCACGGTCGTTCAGGTATTTGAAGTCGACGTTTTGCGAGCCGCTGCCATGCAGAATGTACTTCTGCTGATCCGCTGGCAGTTCGTTGAACGGTTTCTCCAGGCTGAAGCCATAGTGCGCGGCCAGTGAGCCGAGCATCTGGAAGTAATAGACGTTACGCCTGTCCCAGCCGCGAATCGCGCCCTCGGCCAGAGTCAGTTCACCGTTGACCAGACGCTTGATGTCAAAGAACTGCTTCACGCCCAGGCCATCGCAGGTCGGGCAGGCGCCAGCCGGGTTGTTGAAGGAGAACAGCTTCGGTTCAAGCTCGCTGATGGCGTGGCCGCAGATCGGGCAGGCGAAGCGCGCGGAGAAGATCATCTCTTCGCCCGGTTCGTCGTCCATCGGTGCGACCAGGGCAATGCCGTCCGCCAGTTTCAGCGCGGTCTCGAACGACTCGGCCAGACGTTGTTGCAGATCGGCGCGGACCTTGAAGCGGTCGACAATCACGTCGATCGAATGCTTCTTCTGCTTGTCCAGTTTCGGCAGTTCATCCAGCTCGCAGATGCGGCCGTTGACCCGCGCGCGGACGAAGCCCTGGGCGCGCAGTTCTTCGAACACCGACAAGTGTTCGCCCTTGCGCTCGCGGATTACCGGTGCCAGCAGCATCAGTTTGCTGCCTTCCGGCTGCGCCAGCACCAGGTCGACCATCTGGCTGACGGTCTGTGCTTCCAGCGGGATGTCGTGATCCGGGCAGCGCGGGGTACCGACGCGTGCATAAAGCAGACGCAGGTAGTCGTAGATTTCGGTGATGGTGCCGACTGTGGAGCGCGGGTTGTGCGAGGTCGACTTCTGTTCGATGGAGATCGCCGGCGACAGGCCTTCAATGGTGTCGACGTCGGGTTTTTCCATCATCGACAGAAACTGTCGGGCATACGCCGACAGGGACTCGACATAGCGGCGCTGCCCTTCGGCGTACAGCGTGTCGAAGGCCAGCGACGACTTGCCGGATCCGGACAGGCCGGTGATGACGATCAGTTTGTCCCGTGGCAGGGTCAGGTCGATGTTCTTCAGGTTGTGGGTACGGGCCCCACGTATCAGGATCTTGTCCAAAGTGGCCTCGCTCGGCGGGCGTCGAAAACATAGGAGTATACGGGCAAGTACTGGATGGATGCACACTATCAGGCGAAGGTTTTTTACCTTACATGAAGAGAGTTTCATCTATACGCGTCATAGCGTCGCGATATACCCCGTCTTTCGATGGGACTGGTAGAATCGCCGCCGGTTCACACGAGGTTTTTCCATGCACGATCCCCACAGCGAACGCATGAGTGGCAGCGAGACCCGCGCGGCGGGCGGTCTGGCCCTGGTGTTCGCCTTCCGTATGCTTGGCATGTTCATGGTGTTGCCGGTACTGGCGACCTACGGCATGGATCTGGCGGGCGCGACCCCGGCCCTGATCGGCCTGGCTATCGGTGCTTATGGCCTGACGCAGGCGATTTTCCAGATTCCGTTCGGGATCATTTCCGACCGCATCGGTCGGCGTCCGGTGATTTATCTCGGGCTGATCGTGTTTGCCCTCGGCAGTGTCCTGGCGGCACAGGCCGATTCGATCTGGGGCGTGATCGCCGGCCGCATCCTGCAGGGTGCCGGGGCGATTTCGGCCGCGGTCATGGCATTGCTCTCCGACCTGACCCGTGAACAGCATCGCACCAAAGCCATGGCGATGATCGGCATGACCATCGGGCTGTCTTTCGCCGTGGCGATGGTGGTCGGGCCGCTGTTGACCCGTGCCTTCGGCTTGTCCGGACTGTTTCTCGCCACCGGCGGCATGGCGCTGATCGGCATCCTGATCATCCTGTTCATGGTGCCGAAATCCACCGGTCCGTTGCAGCATCGTGAGTCCGGGGTGGCGCGTCAGGCCTTGATCCCGACGCTCAAGCATCCAGACCTGCTACGTCTGGATCTTGGCATCTTTGTGTTACATGCCATGTTGATGTCGAGCTTCGTTGCCTTGCCGCTGGCGCTGGTAGAGAAAGCCGGGCTGCCCAAGGAGCAGCACTGGTGGGTCTACCTGACCGCGCTGCTGATTTCTTTCTTCGCGATGATCCCGTTCATCATCTACGGCGAGAAGAAACGCAAAATGAAACGAATTTTGCTCGGTGCCGTCCTGACGCTGATGCTCACTGAGCTATTCTTCTGGCAGTTCGGTGACAGCTTGCGGGCGCTGGTGATCGGCACGGTGGTGTTCTTCACCGCGTTCAATCTGCTGGAAGCCTCATTGCCGTCGCTGATCAGCAAGGTTTCACCGGCAGGCGGGAAGGGCACGGCGATGGGCGTGTATTCCACCAGCCAGTTCCTCGGTTCGGCACTCGGCGGGATCCTCGGCGGCTGGCTGTTTCAGCATGGCGGTCTGTCGGTTGTGTTCCTCGGATGTGCCGGTCTGGCTGCCATCTGGCTGGCCTTTGCTGTTACCATGCGCGAACCTCCCTACGTGACGAGCCTGCGCTTGCCGTTGTCGCCCGAGGCGATCCGCGAAGCGGGTCTGGTCGAGCGCCTCAAGGCCCTCGTAGGGGTAACAGATGCAGTGATAGTCGCTGATGAAGCGGCTGTTTACATCAAACTGGACAAAGAATTAGTGGATCGCGACACCCTCGAACGCCTGGTGAACAACCCGGCCGGGGCTGCTTGCGAAGCCTAGGAGAACGTTATGGCCCGTGGGGTTAACAAAGTCATATTGGTCGGCACTTGCGGCCAGGATCCCGAAGTTCGCTACCTGCCTAACGGTAACGCCGTGACCAACCTGAGTCTGGCAACCAGCGAACAGTGGACCGACAAGCAAACCGGTCAGAAGGTCGAGAAGACCGAATGGCACCGCGTGTCGATGTTCGGCAAGGTGGCGGAGATTGCCGGCGAATACCTGCGTAAAGGTTCGCAGGTCTACATCGAAGGCAAACTGCAGACCCGCGAGTGGGAAAAGGACGGTATCAAGCGTTACACCACAGAAATCGTGGTCGACATGCAGGGCACCATGCAACTGCTCGGCGGCCGTCCACAACAGGGCGACCAGCAAGGCGGTGGCAACAACTACCAGCAGCAGGCTCCGCGTCAGCAGGCTCCACGCCCGCAACAGTCGGCTCCGCAACAGCGTCCGGCCCCGGCTCCACAGCAAGCCGCGCCGCAACCGGCTCCGGATTTCGACAGCTTTGATGACGATATTCCGTTCTAAGCCAGCGCTGCATCCGCTCTAAATAAAAAGGCCCGTCGTTTTAAACGACGGGCCTTTTTTGTGCTGTGCAAAATTTACTACGGTTACCCATGTAGGAGCTGCGGAACGCTGCGATCTTTTGATCTTTTAAGTCAGGATCAAAAGATCGCAGCGTGCCGCAGCTCCTACAAGGGCTCGTATTTCAGTCGAGGATCAGATGCGGCAAGAACCGACTGGAATCCTTGGTGATCAAACTGTTGTCTTCGCGCACGCCAATCCCGGCTGCCTGATCGCCGATCACCCACGAGCCGATCAGCGTGTAGCTGTCGTCGAACTTCGGCAATGGCGCGAATTCCTGCAGGATGAAGGGCGCATCGGTGTAGGGCCCGTCCTCTTTGACGATCAGACCTTCCGCCGTTTGCAGCTCGATGTTCGCACCTTCGCGGGAGAAGTACGGTTTGCGTACCCAGCCCTTGGGCACGGCACTGGCCGGATTCGGATCAAGATGCGCCGCCAGCAGATTCGGATGCCCCTTGTGCAGCTCCCACAACAACGGCAGTGCGCCTTTGTTCGACAGAATCGACTTCCACGCCGGTTCGAAAAACTGCGTATCGCACTCGGCAATCGCCGCGCCGAACGGTTCGTGGAAGATGAACTCCCAGGCGTGCAGCTTGAACAGGTGCGGGATCCAGCGATCCTCCAGATCGACAAAGCGTCCCTCGGCGGTCAGGCCGATATCTTCGATGTCGATGTGGCGGGATTCGATACCGACCTTCTCCGCGATCAGACGCAGGTAGTCGGTGGTGCCTTTGTCCTCCACCGAGTCTTTCATCGAGGCAAAGTAGAACGGCCGCTTGAGCTGCAGTTCGGCGAACGCCTGATGCAGTTTGGTATCGATGCTGTTGAACTGGTCGGCATGGCGCGGCAGCATCCCGCGCTCGATGCACTGCTCCAGCCAGCCCCATTGAAACGCGGCGGCTTCATAGAGACTGGTCGGCGTGTCGTAGTTCAGCTCCAGCAGCTTGGCCGGACCCTTGCCGCTGTAGGAAAAGTCCATGCGCCCGTACAGATGCGGATGACCTTCCAGCCAGGACGTTCGGATCATGTCGTAGTACGCCGCCGGGATGCTCAGGCGATCCAGCAGCTCTTCGCTGTGCACCACGCGACTGACCAGGTCCATGCACATCTCGTGCAGTTCGGTGGTCGGATCCTCCAGATCGTTTTCGATCTGCGCCAGCGTGAACTGGTAGTAGGCGCTTTCGTCCCAGTACGGCTCGTCGTCGATGGTGTGAAACAGAAAGCCGAGGCTTTCGGCGGTCTGTTTCCAGTCGGGGCGCTCGGCGCAGTGGATCTTCTTCATGATCAGCTGCTCGAGCGTCCGGAACTGCTGCCCCAGCCACCCCAACCGCTACGGGCGGAGGATTGGCTGCCGAAGCCGCCACGTGAGGTTGACGAAGCGACGTTCACCGGTTTGCTTTTGCTGATTTCATAGTCGGGCTGGCTGCGCGGTGCCGATTCGATTTTGCGGTACTGCGTCGAGGAGGTGTAAGTCTGGCGATCATCGTCGCGATCTCGATATACCGTGCGGTTGGCGTTGTTGCTCATTGCATTGCCGATCAACCAGCCGGTCAGCCAGCCGTTGCCGCCACCACCAGACGAATGTGAAGTGCTTTGCGCGTTCTGCGCAGCGGCGGCTTCACCGGCAGGCATTTGCGCGTTGGCGATCGCATTCAGATCCTGCGGCGCCTCATTGTTCTGCGGCACCTTGAAACCGCCGAGTTTCGGCACGAAGCGGCCGTCGGAGTTTTTCTGGCACCAGTCGGCGGCGAAGTCGGCGTCGCACTTGGCCTTGTCGTCATAGGCCGGGGCAATACGTCGGTGTTCGGTCAGGGCCGCGACGTAGGCGTTGGAGCAGACATCGGCCGCCACTTCGGCGCCGACGCATTCCTCGACCGATTGAAAACGTTGCTGCTCCTGCGCGGCAACCTCGCCGGAAATCGCCAGTGCCACCGAAGCGGCGAGGGACAGTTGCACGTACTTGCTGCGTTTCATCGAAGGCTTCCTGCCGATCAGTTGGACGGGGTCATGCACGCGGCGTTAAGCATGCCGACGCTGATGGCCACCGCAGCCACGTAGATGCCCGAAGCGATTTCACCGTTGGCGATGCGCTGGGAAGTGCCCTTGAGCACCAGCCCTGTGGCGAGGAACGCCAGCAACTGCACCACCGCTGCAATCACCGCCCACAACACGAAATCGAGAACGTTGATCGAATGGGAGATGATGTTGCTCGCCGGAATCGCGAAACCGATGATCGCACCGGCCAGGGCAATGGCCGCAGCACTGTTGCCGGCGCGGATCAGCTCGAATTCCTTGTGCGGCGTGATGCGCGTATAGACGAACTGAAACAGCATGAACAGCAGCACGGCGCCGATCAGGTAGATGACGAAACCGACCAGCGCGGTCTTGTTCAGGGAAACGGCCAGCACTTCCAGCATGGAAAACGTCCTTTTTAAATGGTGCTCAGATCAGTCGTGTACAGCGAAATGCCCAGCGAGGTGCTCAGGCTGACGGTGCCTTCTTCGTCCTGTTCGACGGAGAACAGCAGCAATTCGCGGCGATCGGTCAGACCGGTTTCGCGCGCGTAAAGCATGGAGTGGTGTTCGATGGTGTAGCTCTCGTCCGGGTTGATCACGTGTTCGGTCATTGGCACCAGTTCAGTCTGGCCCTGTTCGGTGCCCCATTCGCGGCTGTACTCGACACCGTCGTGGGTATAAGTTGGCAGACCGATCGCGCTGTTGGGGCCGGCCAGGCGCTGCAGCTCGGCGTCACTGTTGACGGTCACGTAGCTGAGGTAGTTGAACAGCGTGACCGATTCGATCTGGTCGTCACCGGTGACGTGGATCTGCATCCAGAAATCCTCGTCATTCATGTAATAGCGGTGCAGTTTGTTGGACTGGCCAAGATCGACCCAGCCAGCACTCCAGATTGCCTGATCGAAGGGGACGCGCACGGTCGTCGAACCGTTGAGCAGCAATGCCAGCGTCGAATCGAATCGGACCGCCTTGCCTTGCGCCATTCCGAGCGGGCCGCCGGCTACCGGTGCAGGCGCGGCAGTCTGCCAGTTGCTGGTGCCCAGCAAATCTTTGAACCATCCCATGGGTACTTTCCTTGAGGCGGGTGGAGGTGTTCGTCGTGAAAAACGCGGCTAGTGTACCCGGCCGGCCGGTAAACGAGCAGGCAAAATCAAAGGTAATGCTAGTGATTGAATCCCCTGTAGGAGCTGCCGCAGGCTGCGATCTTTTGATTCTGCTTTAAAAAAGACAAGATCAAACGATCGCAGCCTGCGGCAGCTCCTACAGGGGCACAGTCCGGTGTTACTGGGCGGACTTCTGTTTCAGGCGCTCTAGAATCGCATTGGCACTGCCTTCGTTCGGCGTGATGCCGGCGTCACGCAGTTTGCGTTCCAGGTCATTGCCGGTCGACGCGTCAGCCAATTCATCGGCGGCGCTCAACTCGGCGGCACGTTGCTGCTGTTTGGCTTGCAGACGGTTCAGTGTGCCGACCGCGGTTTCCAGTTTGCCGTTGGCGCCACCGCTGGCGATTGACGCGCTGACCTGTGCCTTTTGCACGCTTTCACGGGCCTTGGCCATGTCCACCTGCTGGCGCAGGCTTTTGATCCGCGACTCGGCCTTGCTGATGTCCTTGCGCATGTTTTCGGCGTAAGTGCCGAACTCGTCGCTCTGGGCCTTTTCGGCGGTCAGGTCGTTGGTCAGGGTCGAAATCGCTTCGGCCACTTCCATCGCGAGGTCTTCTCGGCCGGCGTTCAGCGCGGAAACGGCCTTGGCTTCCAGGTCCTTGATCTTGGCGTCGTACTCGCTCACGCGGTCGGCGGCCAGTTTGTGCTTGGCCATGATGGTGACCAGTTCGCGACGGGCGTTGGACAGCGCGGTGTCGGCGTCGCGGATTTCCTGGTCGAGGATGCGCAGGGCCTGTTGGTCGACGATCGATTCGCCGACTTCATTGGCGCCGCCGCGCAATGCGGTGAACAACTTGCTCCAGATGGACTGAGTCATTGGATATTCCCTGTTGATTACTTGAAGAAGTGTTCGAAGGCTTCGCTCGCGCGCTGCACGTTGTCGACCAGGGTTTTCACCTCGGTGACGACGTTGGTCAGGCTCGAGTCGGCGCTGAGGGCGCCAAACATGTTGTAAACGGTCTGGCCGTTGGGCATCGACTCGATACCGATCGACGACAGCGGGAACATTTCCCGGCTGCGCAGCACGGCGTCGTTGAAAGCGCGCACGTCAGTGATCGAATCGATGTCCACCAGCACGGTGTCGACGATGATCTGCTGACCGGCGATGGCGATGTGAATCGGCAGACCGCCGAATTCGTTCATTTCCAGCTTGATGCTGGGTTCGGAGCTCTGGATCAGAGACAGTGTGATCTCCTGCGAAGCCACCTCATCCAGTGCCTTGAGGGCGTTGAAGAGGCTATCGATGTTCCAGTTGTTGCCTGCGCTCATGTAATTCTCCGACATGAATGAGCCAGCCAGAATCGGTTGGCGTAGCTGTTGCTCCATTTGCTTGAGCAAGCTTCGGTTTTCCGGAAGCACCCAAGTTTCGTGTTTCACATAACCGGCGGCTGCCAGGCCCGCGCGCATCTGCTTCATGTAGAAGCTCGACGGCTTTTTCGCGGACGGTTTCGAGCGCTCTCCCTTTGGGCTCTCTGACGCAACAGTGGGGGAGCGGCTTTTCATGGCAATGACTCCGTTATGAACATCTCACGCGTGAGCCACACTACAACCAATTCAAAGTGCCATCAATGGCTCACGCGTGAGATTTTTATGACAGACGAAAAAACGCCCGCTGTTGGAGCGGGCGCAAGTTTTGCCAAGTGTTGTCCTGAGCGATCAGCGCTTCAGAAACTCCTCGGTCGACACGACGCTGGCGTAGGCGAAAGCCAGCGCCGCCATGAACGCCGCGTGAACCTGAGCAGCCGCAACCGTGACGCCGTTGAACTCAAGGTCACGGCTGGCACAGGCGTCGTGGATCACCGTGACACCATAGCCTAGATCCGCAGCGGCGCGGGCGAGGCCGTCGATGCATACGTGGCTCATGCTGCCGACGATCACCAGATCGCTGATGCCTTGTTCCTCAAGGATCGTTTGCAGCCGGGTTTCCCGGAACGCATTGACGAAGTGTTTGAGCACCACAGGTTCGTCCGGACGATTGAGTACCTTGGAATGCAGTCTGGCGCCCACCGAGTCTGGAGTGAAAAACAGCGCGTCGGCCGAGGTGAATTCGTGGCGGACGTGCACTACCGGGTCGCCCGCTTCACGGAACACGGCGAGCAGCCGCGCGGCGTTGTCGGCAGCGGCTTGCGCTCCCGCCAGCGGCCACTTGCCGTCGGGGAAGTAGTCGTTCTGGATATCGACTAGGATGAGCGCTTGTCTGGTCATGGGTGTGTCCTCGATGCATGGGCTGGAAGTGGATTGAGTATTGGCGCTGGCCGGCGTTTCGAGGATTGGCCGTACCGACAATAAGCAGGGGAAAACTGACATGGGCGCAGAACAGGCCGCGACACTGGAGCTGGGCGTACTGATTTATCCGGGGGTACAACTGGCGGCAGTGCATGGTCTGACCGACCTGTTTGCGGTCGCCAATCGGATCGCCGCCGAGCAGCACAGCGCGCAGTTGCCAGTGCTGCGCGTCAGTCATTGGCAATGCGATGCCGAACAGGCGCCGCAGCGGATGTACGACAGTCATCCGGGCAGTGACAGGGGGTTGCAGGCAGTGCTGATTCCGCCGTCCCTCGCCGGGTTTTCTGCGTCTATCGTGTCCGCGCCGTTGCTGCAGTGGCTGCGCGATCAGCACGCCCGCGGCGCCACCCTCGGTGGTGTTTGCGTGGGTTCATTGCTGCTGGCCGAAAGCGGCTTGCTCGACGGACGCAGTGCCACCACGCACTGGACCTCGACCAAGGCGTTTGCCGAGCGTTATCCGAACATCCGACTGAAGGCAGATACGCCGATTGTCGATGACGGCGACCTGATCACCACGGCCGGACTGATGGCCTGGTCGGAGCTGGGTTTGCGCCTGGTCGACCGCCTGCTCGGGCCGAGCATCGCCAGCGGCACCGCGCGGTTTCTGGTGATGGAACACTGTGATAGCGCCAGTGCTTGCGGCAGCAATTTTGCGCCGATCCTGAATCATGGCGATGCAGCGATTCTCAAGCTGCAGCACTGGCTGCAAAGCACCGGGGCCATCGACGTTTCGCTGACTATGATGGCGGAGCGGGCGGGGCTGGAGGAACGCACGTTTTTGCGTCGCTTCCGTGCGGCGACCGGGTTGAAACCGACCGAATACTGCCAGCATCTGCGGGTTGGCAAAGCGCGAGAGCTGCTGGAGTTTACCAACGGCACCATCGACCACATCGCGTGGACGGTGGGCTATCAGGACCCGGGGGCGTTTCGTGCGATCTTCAAGAAAATCACCGGGCTGGCGCCAAGTGATTATCGGGCACGCTTTGGCGTGACCCCTCCCGTGAAAGCAACGACCCTCTAATGTAGGAGTGAGCCTGCTCGCGATTGCGGTCTGTCGTGGTAGACGAGGTGATATCGTGATCGCGAGCAGGCTCACTCCTGCAAGAGATAGCGGTGGAGCAAGTTCGTGCAAATTGCCGGGAGATCGCTGGTCATCGTGCAGATTGAAACGGGCGCGATGCCATCACCGTTTTTGCAACTCTCTGATTCAGATGCGCTTTCCACTGGTCGCTCGTTGGCCTGATCTCTGCACCGTTCATCACTCATTCACTGAACCGCTGCAGGGGGACGCATGACCCCGACACCGAGCAGGAAAGTGGTCGTTGCGCACTCGGTGCGCGCGGCTGCGCCCCAGCACGAAGTCCACACCAACAAGGCGCTGGCCCGCTGGCTGGCGCAAATTCTCGGGCTCAAATTCGGAGGCAGCTACCACCCGGAAAAACACCGCGGTCGCGACCTGTACTGGCTGCCGACGCAAACCATTGTCGGCGCCAAACAGGCACAAGCCATGGGCATCAAAAGCGCGGACGACTTGTGGGGTGGATACGTCGAATACGATTTCATCTGCACCAAAGCCATCAGCCACGGCCTGCGCAGCCATCTGGCCCACGCGCCACCAGGCTGGGCGCCGCTGTTCTCCGAGCGCGTGCGCGACGTGGTGCTTGATGGCCTGAGCGTGTTTGCCCTCGAAGACGCACGTCCCGCCGCCGAGCATCTGCTGTACAGCGGGCCGATCCGTTTGAAGCCGATTCACGCCTGCGCCGGTCGTGGCCAGGTAGT
This sequence comes from Pseudomonas sp. Eth.TT006, assembly GCF_054456575.1. Lineage (NCBI taxonomy): Bacteria > Pseudomonadati > Pseudomonadota > Gammaproteobacteria > Pseudomonadales > Pseudomonadaceae > Pseudomonas > Pseudomonas sp. Eth.TT006. The sequence continues at coordinate 48,961 of NZ_JBTJEN010000016.1, forward strand.
GATCAACAGCCTCGATGCGTTCGATGAAGTGCTCGCCCGTCCGGAAGCTGCAGAGCTGTTTCGCGCCGGGGTAGTGCTGGAGCAGGATTTGAGCAAGGTCTTCACCCATAGCGTCGGCCAGTCATTCATCGGCGGCAGGGTGCTGAGCTACTGCGGTGATCAATACTTGACCAAAGACGCCCACGGCGAAGATGTCTACGGCGGCTCGAACCTGCTGGTGGTGCAGGGCGGCTACGACGAGTTGCTGGCGCTGAAGTTGCCGGACGAAGTGCGACTGGCCATCGAGCAGGCGCAGGTTTTCGACCGCGCGGCCGATGAGGCCTACCCGAATTTCTACGCCTCGCGCCGCAACTACGACATTGCCCAGGGGCTGGACAGCAATGGCCAACCCCGCAGCGGCGTGCTCGAGCAATCCTGGCGCATGGGCGGTGCCAGCAGCGCGGAGCTGGCGGCGCTGCAAAGCTTCGTCAACGACCCGCAGATGCCGGCGATCCGCGTGTCGACGGTGGAAACCTACAGCGATCAAAGCCTGCCGGCGGACGCCATCGAAATCTATCGCGGTCCGGCCGAGAACAGCGACTTTCTCCTCAAATACGTAACGGTCAAATCCTATGACGGCTAGAAGCGAAAGCATTCAAATCGACATTGATGATGAACAGATGAGCGGGACGTTTCTCAGTCCCAAATCGAAAGTCCCCGGCGTGTTGTTTGTGCACGGCTGGGGCGGTAGTCAGGAGCGCGATCTGGAACGCGCCAAGGGCATCGCCGGACTTGGCTGTGTGTGCCTGACTTTCGATCTGCGCGGCCATACCGGTGGTACCGGCATTCCGCTGACCCGAGTGACCCGAGAAGACAACTTGCGTGACTTGCTCGCAGCCTATGACCGACTGCTCGCGCACCCGGCGCTCGACACCTCGGCGATTGCGGTGGTCGGCACCAGTTACGGCGGTTACCTGGCGTCGATTCTCACCTCATTGCGCCCGGTGCGCTGGCTGGCGCTGCGGGTGCCGGCGCTGTATCGCGACGAGCAATGGCACACGCCCAAGCGTGAGCTGGACAAGGCGGATCTGCGTGACTATCGGAGCACACTGGTGCGCGCTGACAACAACCGTGCCTTGCACGCCTGTTCGCAGTTCACCGGCGATGTGTTGCTGGTGGAGTCGGAAACCGACGACTACGTGCCCCACGCGACGATCATGAGTTACCGCGCGGCCTGTCAGCAGACCCATTCGCTGACGCACCGGATCATCGACGGCGCCGACCATGCGTTGAGTGATCCGGTATCGCAGCAGGCCTACACCTCGATTCTGGTGGACTGGATTACCGAGATGGTGGTGGGTGAGCGGTTGAGCATTATTCAGTCTTGAAAATCAAAAGATCGTCCGATCGCGGTCCGAGCCCTGTAGGAGCTGCCGCAGGCTGCGATCTTTTGATCTTGATTCTAATGGCTGGGTTTCTTCTCGATCCGCAACGCCTTGGCCTTGGCCTCCACCACCAGATACATCACCACCGTGATCAACAACGGCAGCAGAAAATAAATCGCCCGATACGCCAACAGCCCCGCCACCAGACTCCCACGGGAAGCCTCATGTTGCAGCAGCGCAACAAACACCGCTTCCAGCACGCCGAGGCCTGCGGGAATGTGAGTGATGACCCCGGCAATCGCGCTGATCAACAGCACCCCAAGTACCAACGGATAATCCAGCTTGCTCGGCAGCAAAGTGAAAATCACCGCCGCCATCAACGACCAGTTAAGCGCGCCGAGCAGCAATTGCAGGATGGCCATGCGCAGTGAAGGCAGGTTGATTTCCACCCCGCGAATCGACCACTCGCGGCGCTTCGAGAACTGGCAGGCGGCGAGGTAACCGGCACTCACCAGCAACAGCAGCACGCCAATCCCTTGCAACGCAGCGCTGCTGACTTTCCAGCCCGGCGGCATGCTCACCAGGCCACTGCTGAACACCACGCCGGCGATGGTCATGTAGCCAAACCAGTTGGTCGCCAGACTCAGGCCGAGGATTTTCGCGATGTTGCCTTTGCTCACGCCCAGTCGCGAATACAGCCGATAGCGCATGGCGATCCCGCCGACCCAGGCGCTGAGATTGAGGTTGAACGCGTAACTGATGATCCCCACTGGCAGGATCTGTTTCCAGGTCAGGTCCTGGCGAATGTAGGTACGGCCAATCAGGTCGAAACTGGCGTAGGTCAGGAAACTCAGCAAGGTCACGCCGGCAGCGATGATCAGCGTGCGCACCTTGAAGTCGGCGAGGGTCTGCAGCACCTCGGCCCATTCGATACGGGTCGCAAACATCGTCAGCAAGACGATCAGCGCGAGGAAAAACAGCAGGGTCAGCGGACGTTTCCAGCGAGTCCATTTCGACTGGGTTGCGGGCGCAGCATGAGCGCTCGGGTGCGCTTCGGAACGGCTCATGACGTGCGCCCTCGAAACGGCTTGAGCCGCGGTTTATGCGCCGGCAACCAACCGGCCATCGCCGGGAAATGCCGCAGGAAATGGAACACCAGAAACCCCACAGTCATGTGCCAGATCCGCCCGCGTGGCGACTTGCTCGGGTCCATCGCTTTGCAATGGTTCTGACTCAGGTCTTCGAGGCGCTGGAACAACTGCTGATTGAACCCACGATCACGGATCAGCACGTTGGCTTCCAGATTCAGCGACAGGCTCAGCGGGTCGAGATTGCTCGAGCCGACGGTGCTCCATTCTTCGTCCACCAGCGCGACTTTGCCGTGCAGCGGTCGCTGGCAATATTCGTGGATCTGCACGCCAGCCTTGAGCAAGTAGTCGTAGGTCATGCGCGCTGCCAGTTTCGCCACCAGCATGTCCGGCTGACCTTGCAGGATCAGCCGAACTTCGACGCCACGGCGCGCGGCATTGCGGATCTCGCGTAGCAGGCGATAGCCGGGGAAGAAGTAGGCGTTGGCGATCACCACCCGCCGTTTGGCCCGGCGCAATGCCTGCATATACACGTCTTCGATATCGGTGTGGTGCTGATCGTTGTCGCGAAACACCAGACGCACCTGGCCGTCGTGGTCGCTGAAAGCCATCTCGGCGCGACGCTGGCGCCGGCGTTGCCACCAGAATCGTGCGCGTCCCGGACGACCGCTTTGCAGCAGGGCGAAGTGGTGGATGTCAGCCACCGCCGGCCCCTGAATCTGCACCGCATAATCCTGCTTCGCTTCGGGGCCGAAATCGGCTAGGTGATCGCCGGAAAAATTGATCCCGCCGATGAACGCGATCAACCCGTCGACCACCACGATCTTGCGGTGCAAACGGCGGAACCAGTTGGTGCGAAATCCCAGGTGTTTCGGCGCCGGGTCAAACATCTGCAAATGCACGCCGGCCTCGCTCAATGCCGCGAGATAACCGGTGGTCAACTCGCCACAACCAAAACCGTCGAGGCTGACCGTGGTGCGCACGCCACGCTGGGCCGCGTCGATCAGAATCTGCTGCAGCTCTGCGCCGACCTTGTCTTCGAAAACGATGAAGGTCTCGAGCAGGATTTCACTCTTGGCCGCGCGCATGGCGTCGAATACCCGGGGGAAATATTCCTCGCCGTTTTCCAGCAGTTCGACGCGGTTATTGCCGTGCCAGCTGTACTCGACGTCAACCTGGCCGGGCTCGCGCACCGGCGGGTTGAGGCTGATCGGTTCTACGGCGGATTTCTCCAGCGGTGCGCTGCTCATAATTCAATCTCCACCGATAACGGGACGTGGTCGGACAGGTGTGACCAAGGCCGGTTCGCCAGCACTTTCGGCTGGCTGGCCTTGAGGTTGCGCACGTAGATACGGTCCAGGCGCAGGGTTGGCAGACGCGCCGGAAAACTGCGCGCCGGTTTACCGTGATGCTCGGCAAACACCTCGCGCAGACCGCAGGGTTTGAGCAGCGCGTCGGCACGCTGGCGCCAGTCGTTGAAGTCGCCGGCGATGATCACCGGCGCATCCTCCGGCAGCTCGGCCAGACGCTGCCCGAGCAACTGCAGTTGCGCGTTGCGATGGCTTTCGCGCAGGCCCAGGTGCACGCAAATCGCATGCACCTCGACGCCATCGCCCGGCAGGCGCAGCACGCAATGCAACAGGCCGCGGTTCTCATGGCCGCTGATCGAAACGTCGAGGTTGTCGTGGCGGATGATCTGGAATTTCGACAGCAGCGCATTGCCGTGATCGCCCTCGGGGTATACCGCATTGCGTCCGTAGGCGAACTGCGGCCAGAGGCTGTCGGCGAGGAATTCGTACTGCGGCATCGTCGGCCAATTGCTGTAGCGCTTGGGATGGTGCTCATGGGTGCCGTGGACTTCCTGCAGAAACACCACGTCGGCCGCCACGCTGCGCACCGCTTCGCGCAATTCCGGGAGGATGAAACGCCGATTGAGCGCGGTGAAACCCTTGTGCGTGTTGACCGTCAGCACGGTGAAACTGCGCACGGTCGGCGCGATTTCTGCGCCTTCATCGGTGACGGAAACCGGCTCTGGAATGCTCATGCCAGCACCCCTTCTTCAGCCGGTACGCCGGGGGTGGTGGCCAAATTTTTGTCGAGGTCGAAACGCTGCAGAAGATTGCGTGCGTCGTAAGGGGCGCGGACCTTGATGTCGTTATCGAAATAGCAGAACACTTCGCGGGATTTGCGCGCCCGGGGCTTAATGCGCGGCGCGATCAGGTGGGCATCGGTAGGCTGGCCGCCGTGATGCCAGGCGTCGATGCGCTTGGCCCAGTTCTGCAGCGCGGCGTCGCTGTAACCGCTGGCGTACAACTCTTCGGCGCCGTGCAGACGCAGGTAAACGAAATCGCTGGTGACATCTTCGCGGTACGGCCACTTACCGGCGGTGTCGGCGATCACCAGCGCGGTGTTGTAGCGTTTCAACAGGCGGATGAAATCCGGATCGATGAAAGTTTCGTTGCGCACTTCCACGGCATGGCGCAGCGGTTTCTTGCGCCAGGCTTTGACGCTGGCGTGACCGTGCAGGTGGGAATCGTGCTGGCGGGCGAGGGCGGCTGCGGCCTCGGTGTCGTGGGGCAATAACGACAGGAAGTGTTCGAAGCGCTCGGCATCGAATTTGAAGTTCGGCGGAAACTGCCAGAGGATCGGCCCGAGCTTTTCCCTGAGTTCCAGCACCCCGGAAGCGAAGAAGTTCGCCAGCGGCTTTTCGATCTCGCGCAAACGCCGCACATGGGTGATGAAACGCGGCGCCTTGACGCTGAACACGAAATCGTCGGGCGTTTCGCTGTACCACTGGGCGTAACGTTCGGGCCGTTGCAGGGCGTAGAACGATCCATTGATTTCGATGCTGTTGACCGCCCGCGAGGCGAATTGCAACTCGCGCTTCTGGGTCAGTCCTTTCGGGTAGAAATCCCCGCGCCACGGAGCGTAGCGCCAGCCGGAAATACCGATGTGAATCGTTGCCATGCCGCCTCCCGTTATCAGTCCTCGTACCGCCTGTGTCTGTTGATGACTGCGGGCGGTTCGGGAAAGTTTCGGTGGCGTTACGGACGGTACATTCTCGTGGGCATTGCGAAACCAATGTGGGAGCGGGCTTGCTCGCGAATGCGGTGGGTCAGCTGCTTGTCGTTGGCTGACAGTCCGTCTTCGCGAGCAAGCCCGCTCCCACAAGGTTACTCAGTGACCGGTGAATACGCGGCTTTCGGCCGGCTGGGCATAGGTCGGTCCAAGGCGATCCAGTCGACCGCTCCAGGCGGTGAATGCCAGCGCCACCAACACCACCAGCCCGCCGATCCACGCCGTGTGGATCAGGCCAAGGTGCTCGACGATCAGACCACCGCCCCAGGCGCCGCCGGCGATCCCGAGGTTGAACGCGGCAATGTTCAGCCCCGAGGCCACGTCCACCGCGTGCGGTGTGTGATGCTCCGCCTGCCGCACCACATACACCTGCAGCCCCGGCACGTTGCCGAATGCCACCGCGCCCCAGACCAGTACCGTGGCCAGTGCCAGCCATGGATTGCCGGCGGTGAAGGTCAGCACGAACAGCACTGCCGCGAGCAGGGCGAAGATGATTTTCAGCGCGCTGATCGGCCCGCGTCTGTCCGCCAGTTTGCCACCCCAGATGTTGCCGACCGCCACCGACACGCCGTACACCAGCAGCACCAGGCTGACGGTGCTGGCGCTGAAGCCGGAGATGTCCTGCAGGATCGGCGCGAGGAAGGTAAAGGCGATGAACGAGCCGCCGTAGCCGATGGCGGTCATTGCGTACACCAGCAACAGGCGCGGTTGTTTCAGCACTTGCAGTTGCTGCAGCAACGACGCCGGTTTGCTGTGGGCAATGGTGTTCGGCACGTACAGCAGGCTGCCGATAAAGGCGATCACACCCAGCGCCGAGACGGCAAGGAAGGTTTCCCGCCAGCCGAAATGCTGACCGATAAACGTGCCCAGCGGTACGCCGGTGACCAAGGCCACGGTGAGACCGGTGAACATGATCGCAATCGCACTGGCGGCTTTTTCCTTGGGCACCAGGCTGGTGGCGATGGTCGAGCCGATGGAGAAAAACACCCCATGCGCCAGACCCGTGACGATCCGCGCCAGCACCAGTGATTCATAACTCGGCGCCAGCCACGCCAACAGGTTGCCGAGGGTGAACAGCACCATCAGCGACAGCAGCAACAGTTTGCGCGGGACCTTGCCGGTGAGGGCGGTCAGCACCGGCGCGCCAACGGCAACGCCCAGCGCGTACAGACTGACCAGCAGCCCGGCGGACGGCAGACTGACGCCGAGATCGGCGCCGATGGTGGGGAGCAGGCCGACGATGACGAACTCGGTCGTCCCGATGGCGAATGCGCTGAGGGTCAGCGCGAGCAAGGCAATGGGCATGACAGCACTCCGGTAGTGGTTTGGATGGAGCGCAGTGTCGGGGTTTGGCAGGGGCGGAAAAATACGTTGGCGGGCATTTGATATTTGCTGCCTACGCAAATATGCCTCTGTGGCGAGGGAGCTTGTTGTGGCGAGGGGGCTCGCCCCCGTTCGACTGCGCAGCAGTCGTCAATCCAAATACCCTGGTGTCTCCGTAAATACGGGGCGCGGCTGGCTTGGGGCTGCTTTGCAGCCCAACGGGGGCAAGCCCCCTCGCCACAGCAAGCCCCCTCCCCATAAAGGTAGGTTCATTCAGGGGAATTCAGAGGGAGTTGATTCAGAGCAAAAACCGAACTTGTCCGCCATTCACCGATCAGTTCCTTACAGGTTCAGCCAACGGAGAGCGGAGTTTTGGTCAAGTTCAGGATCGCCATGCTGCTGGGAGCACTGTTGTTCCTCGGTGCCAGTGAAATCGACGCCGCTGCGCTGCCGGGTGTTCCGGCGGCCAGCGAAGAGGCGGCCAAACCTGAACCGATCGTGCAGGGCGGTCTGCTCGGCGCAATCAGTACCAGCATCGACGACGTGCAGGACAAGCTCGATCTCAACGAGCATCTGGTCGACGCCTGGCGCCTGCGGGCCGACCGTGCGGCGGATGAAGTCGACAGGCTGGTCAATCAGCCGTCGAATCGCTCGGGCTGGAGCGTCGCCGGGGATTTCCTCATGCTGTCCGGAGTGTGGCTTGGCGCCTTCGCCCTGCTGACGGTGCTCGGCGGCCTGCTCGCCGGGCGTCTCCGTGAGGGCCGCTGGCTGCGTACTCGCCAGCGCAGTCAGGACCTGCTCGGTTATGTGCTGCCGTACACGCTGCCGGCGCTGATCTGTCTGCCGCTGACGCTGTACGTCAGCCACTTTCTGCAGGCTTCGGTGGGCCGCGCGCTGGCGCTGTGTCTGGCGTATGCCACCAGCAGCGGCATTTTCTCCACCTCGATGTTGTTGTGCGTGGTGGTGATGTTCAATGTCGGACACAAACGGCCTGCGGCGCGGATCATCCGCGACTACTGCCCGAAACCGCTGTTTCTGATCGGCTTCCTCGCGGCCCTGAGTGACGCGCTGACCAGCCCGCAGATCGCCCGGCAACTGGGCGGCAACATCACCAGCAGCGTCGCGGTGTTCACCGGGTTGATCGCCTCGATCATTTTCGGTCTGCTGGTGATTCGCTTGCGTCGGCCGGTGGCGCACCTGATCCGCAATCGACCGCTGGCGCAGCGCTTGAAGCAGCCGTCGTTGCAAGAGTCGCTGCGGATTTTTTCCGGACTCTGGTACTGGCCGATCGTGTTGATGGTGCTGGTTTCGGCGGTCAATCTGATCGGCATTGGCGAGGACAATCAGAAAGCCCTGCGTTGCGCCTTGCTCACCACGGTGTTGCTGATCGGCACGGTGTTTCTCAGCACGATCCTGCAGCATTTGTTCAAGTCGCGAAAAGCCGCCGCGATCCAGCGCAGCAGCGCCTACAAGGAACGCTTTCTCAGCCTGTTGCACGCCTTGCTGCGGATTGTCATGGCGATTGTCTTTATCGATATTCTCGGGCGCATCTGGGGCGTGTCGCTGCTCGATTTTGCCCAGAGCAGCACGATCGGCCGGGCGATCAGCAATGCCTTGAGCAGCATCGGCCTGATCTTCCTGGTGACGTGGCTGTTGTGGGTGGTGCTCGACACGGCCATTCAGGAAGCGTTGAAACCACCGGTCAACAAACGCTCGTCGCGCCAGCCCAGCACCCGGGTGAAAACCATCCTGCCGCTGCTGCGCAACGCGATCAAAATCATCCTGGTGGTGATCTGCGCGATCACCACCATGGCCAACCTCGGGATCAATGTCGCGCCCTTGCTGGCCGGTGCCGGGGTGGTCGGTCTGGCCATCGGTTTCGGTTCGCAGCAACTGGTGCAGGACGTGATCACCGGGCTGTTCATCATCATCGAGGACACCCTGTCGATCGGCGACTGGGTGGTGCTCGACTCCGGGCACGCCGGCACGGTCGAGGGCCTGACCATTCGTACCCTGCGCCTGCGTGACGGCAAGGGCTTCGTGCACTCGGTGCCGTTCGGCCAGATCAAGGCCGTCACCAACCAGTCGCGGCAGTTCGCCTTTGCGTTTTTCTCGGTGCAGTTCACCTACGACACGGATGTCGACAAGGCCATCGAGCTGATCCGCGAGACTGGCGATTCGATCCGCGAAGACCCGTTCCTCAAATACAACCTGCAAGGGCCGCTGGATGTTTTCGGGGTGGACAAAATGGACCTGAATGGCGTGGTGCTGACGGCGCAATTCCGTACTGTGTCGGGCGGGCAGTATGCGGTGAGCCGGGCGTTCAACCAGCGTTTGAAAAAGCTTGTGGATAACAGCCCGGTGGTGCATTTCGCGCAGACTTATCCACAGCAGGTTTTGTTGCCCAAACGGCAGGAAGAACCCCCAGCCGAGCACTCGGCAGTGGTATTGCCGCAGGAGTCTCGGACTTAGCGCCGACGTGTGCTGGGTCCACCGGCCTCATCGCGAGCAGGCTCACTCCTACAGTTGGAATGCGTTCCCCTTGTAGGAGTGAGCCCTGCTCGCGATAGCGCCAGTGCGGACGACATCAATGCCGGATCAGCTTGCCACGCACCTGTTCCATGCCGACCTGATCCATCTCCGCCCACAACACCTGCTTGCCAGCCACTTCGGCCGCCACCGGCAAACCATCGCGATACACCAGCCGATTACTCGCCAGCGCCGGCACCTTCGCCCCCGGCAACAACGTCCCCGCCAGATTCAGCGGATCGACCCCACACACCGCGATCAGGCTGCCGTCATGCGGCCGGCGCCGAACTTCGCGCAGCAACGGAATCGCCTCGGGCAAGGCAAACTGTTCGCCCGCCAGACCGCTGACAAAACGTCCGCCGCGAATCTCGCCACGGGCCTCCAGTCGATGAAAGGTGCGCAGCAACTCGCGCCAGCTCGGCAGCCAGTCCGCTTCGCGTTCCAGCAGACGCCAGAACACCACGCCGTAGCGCCGCAGCAAAGTCATGGCCACGTGTTCGAGGGTTTCCGGCGCGGGCGTCTGGCCGCTTTCGCCCGGCGGCCCGCGGCGCAACAAGGCCCAGCGCCCGGCATCGTCCATGCCGCCGATAAATGCGCCGCGCCCGCGTCGGCTGCTGCGTTGCTGGCGCTTGCTGGCCGGAGTGATCAGCGCGCGCAGGCCGGCGAAGCTGTCGGCGTTCACCAGGCCGGCGCCGACCAGTTCCTGCAGGGCAATTTCCAGTTCGCTGCGCAGCAGGCGCGCCTCGTGAATCAGTTCATCGAAAAACAGCGCGCCATGCTGACTCAGCGCCTCATGGACCTTCTGCGTTTTCGGCGACAGTTCGCTGACCGGCGTCTGCTCGGCCAGCGCGCTCCACAACCCCACCTGACTGCGCGGCAGCAGCACAATCGGCGTGCTGCGCAGGGCGCTGCCGCTGACTTTCTGCCGGGCGCTGAGCCGCGTCCATACCAGTTTGCCGTTGCGGCACAGGTCATCCAGCCAGCTCGGCGAATAGTCCTTGATCCGCGCCGGGAGGATCTCGCTGTCCCACGCCGAAGCCGCCGCCGGGTAACCCTCGAACTGGCCGACAATCGCCGGCAACACCGCGCTGCCCTGACCGCGGGTGGTGCTGGACAAATGCTGCCAGTCGAACAGAAAACGCATGAAGTCCTGCAACGCCACCGGCTCGATTTCCCGGCGCAAACGCTTGACCGTGTAACGATGGATCCGCGCCAGCAGATGCCGCTCGCACCATTCCTCCACCGTCGCGCCCGGAGTGAATTGCCCGCGCAACACATAGCCTTCGCGCTCCAGTTGCGCGAGGGCTTGTGCGACTTGCGCAGTGGGCAGCGCCAGCGGTTCGGCAATCGCCGGTAACGGCAGCGGGCCAAACGCGCCGAGCCGTGCGCGGATCACTTCGACCAGCGCTTCCTCATACGTCCACGGTTCATCGAAACCGGGCAAGGCCGCCTGCGGCGGTTGCAGCGTGGCCTGTGGATAAAGGGTCAACAGACAGATCAGGCGTTCGCGCGCCAGCCACACGCAATGGTGTGCACCGATCAGCAGACGACAGGCGCGGCCACTGGCAGTCAAGGTGTCCAGCCATCCGCGCCACGCTGCGTTGGCCTGCACTTCGGCCTCGCTGACGCAGGCCAGGCTCATCAGCGCCTCGTGCATTTCGTCGACGTTGGCCGGCGTCGGCCATGCTTCCGCACGCACCGCGTTGATGGCGTCGACGTCCAGTGCGCCGAGATCATCGGTGGATTGCGGATCGCTCCAGCGCCGGTTGATTACCGCTTGCGTACGACGTTCTTCCAGCGGCGCATCGTCGAGAAAGGCGTACGGCTTGGCACTGAGAATTTCTGCCGCCAACGGTGACGGCGCCGGCAGATCGCGGCTGAGCAGACGCACCTCGCCACGCTCCATGCGCCGCAGCAGATTGAGCCAGCCTTCGCTGTCCATGGCCTCGTGCAGGCAGTCGTCGAGGGTTTGTTCCACCAGCGGGTGTTCGGGGATTTCGCGTTCGCCGGCGAGGTTTTCCAGGCAGGCGATCTGGTCCGGAAACACGCTGGCGATCAGGTCTTCGCTTTTCATCCGCTGCAACTGCGGCGCGACTTTGCGCCCGCCGGTAAAGCGTGGCAGTGCCAGTGCGACCCCGGCATTCCAGCGCCAGCGCACGCCGAACAGCGGCGCGTCGAGAATCGCCTGGATCAGAATGTGTTCGGCGCTGTTGCTGTGCAGGTAACGCCAGACCTCGTCCAGCTCAAAGCTGTGGCTGGTGGACAGCGACAGAACGATCGCGTCTTCGCTGGCGGCAGCCTGCAACTCGAAATTGAAGGTGCGACAGAAACGCTTGCGCAGCGCCAGACCCCAGGCGCGGTTGATGCGGCTGCCGAATGGCGAATGGATGATCAGTTGAGTGCCGCCGGACTCGTCGAAAAACCGCTCCATCAGCAGCGTGTCCTGCGAGGGCAGGGCGCCAAGGGTCAGGCGTGCGCGGGCGAGGTATTCCACCAGTTGTTCGGCGCTGGCGTGGTTCAGTCCGAGGGTCGTGGTCAGCCAGTCGAGCGCCGGTTGCAGATTGCCGGGGCTGACGCTGAGCAGTTCGTCGAGGGTCGCTTGCAGGCGTGCCACCGCCGAGGACAGTTCATCGCTGCGCCCCGGTGCTTCGCCGAGCCAGAACGGAATGGTCGGCGGCTGGCCCTGGGCATCCTCGACCCGCACCTTGCCGGCTTCCACGCGCAGGATCCGATACGACGTGTTGCCGAGCTGGAACACATCGCCGGCGATGCTTTCCACAGCAAAGTCTTCGTTGACGCTGCCGATGTTCAGGCCCTGCGGTTCCAGCAGCACGCTGTAATCGGCGTTGTCCGGGATGGTGCCGCCGCTGGTCACCGCGGTCAGTTGCGCGCCGCGGCGGCCACGCAGTGTGCGGCTGACGGCGTCGCGGTGCAGGTAGGCGCTGCGGATGCCCTGGCGACCGTTGTAGCCTTCGGCGAGCGTGGTCAGCAGCGCCTGATAGTGTTTTTCGTCGAGGTCGCGATAGGGCGAGGCTTTGCGGAAAATGGCCAGTAGCGCGTCCTCCGCCCATTCCTGGCAACTGACTTCGGCGATGATCTGCTGCGCCAGCACGTCCAGCGGCGCTTCGGGAATGTGCAGGGTGTCGAGCTCGCCCCGGCGCACGCAGTCGAGCAGGGCGGCGCATTCGATCAGGTCGTCGCGGGTGGTGGCGAACAAACGACCTTTGGGTGTGCCACCGACCTGGTGCCCGGAACGACCGACGCGTTGCAGAAAACCGGCAATCGAACGCGGCGAGGCGATCTGGCAGACCAGATCGACTTCGCCGATATCGATGCCCAACTCCAGCGAGGCGGTGGCGATCAGCACTTGCAACTCGCCACGCTTGAGTCGCTGTTCGGCGTCGAGGCGGAATTCCTTGGCCAGACTGCCGTGGTGCGCGGCGACGGCCTGTTTGCCGAGGCGTTCGCTGAGGTGGCGGCTCAAGCGTTCGGCCAGACGCCGGGTGTTGACGAAAATCAGCGTGGTGCGGTGTTCGCGGGCCAACTCGGCGAGGCGATCGTAGACCAGCTCCCAGACATCGTTGGCCATCACCGCCGACAACGGCACTGGCGGCACTTCAATGCCCAGATCTCGCGGACGGGCGTGGCCGATGTCGATGATCTCGCACGGCCGCTCGGTGCCGACCAGAAACCGCGCCACGGCATCGATGGGTTTTTGTGTGGCAGACAGACCGATGCGCGTCAGCGGTTCGGCGCACAGCGCCTGCAGGCGTTCGAGGCTCAGCGCCAGATGGCTGCCGCGCTTGCCGGCGGCGATCGCATGGATTTCGTCGATGATCACCGTGCGCGTGGTGCCGAGCATTTTGCGCCCGGATTCGGAACCGAGCAGCACGTACAGCGACTCCGGTGTGGTCACCAGAATGTGCGGCGCGCTTTTGCGCATCGCGGCGCGGTCTTTTTGTGGGGTGTCGCCGGTGCGCACCGCGGTGGTGATCTGCAATTCGGGCAGGCCCCGCTGGCGCAACTGCTCGGTGATCCCCGCCAGCGGATTTTGCAGGTTGATGCGGATGTCGTTAGACAGCGCCTTGAGCGGCGAAACGTAGACCACCAGGGTTTCGTCCGGCAGGCCTTCAGGGTTTTCCAGGCCACGGTGGACCAGATCATCAAGCACCGCGAGAAACGCGGTGAGGGTTTTGCCGGAACCGGTGGGCGCGGCAATCAGCGTCGAGCGGCGCTGACGGATCAACGGCCACGCGCGGGCCTGGGCGGCGGTGACCGTCGGGAACGTGCTGCTGAACCAGGCGCTGACGGCGGGGTGAAAGCCTGCCAGTGCGGCGTCCTTGGGGATGGGCAGATTCATGGCTTAAGTTATGCGGGTGGGGGCGGCAAGATGCAAGTACCGCTGAGGATCTCCGCTGTTCAGCAGGGCCTCATCGCTGGCAAGCCAGCTCCCACAGTGATTTTTGTTGTTCACAAATTTTGCAATCCACACTGAGCCTTGTGGGAGCTGGCTTGCCAGCGAAGAGGCCAGTGGTCATGGCACAAATCCCGGGGAGGTACACTTTACGGATGACGGTTGCGCACTAAACCCGCAAAATGCAACGATTCCGGCAATTATCGACGACGGCGCCACACCGGCCGTCGCTAAAGCCATCGTTCCAATCAGACTGGGCCTGCTGACTCTATGCGAATGCGCCTTATGTTACTGGGCGGCGGAAATGCCCTTGGGCAGGCGCTGATTCGCCTCGGTGCGGAGGAAGACATCGGTTTCCTCGCCCCCCGCCCGCCAGAAGACGGCTGGGATGCCGCGAGCCTCACGCAACTGCTGGACGACACCCGGCCGGATGCGTTGATCAACCTCGCCTACTATTTCGACTGGTTTCAGGCCGAAACTGTCAGCGAAAGCCGTCTGGCCGGCCAAGAACGCGCCATCGAGCGCCTGGCCGAACTGTGTCAGCACCACAACATCATCCTCGTGCAGCCCTCCAGTTACCGGGTGTTCGACGGTTCGCGGGCGACCGCCTACAGCGAGAAAGACGAGCCGGTGCCGCTGGGCCTGCGCGGTCAGGCGCTGTGGCGCATCGAACAAAGTGTGCGCGCGACCTGCCCGCAACATGTACTGGTGCGCTTCGGCTGGCTGCTCGATGACAGCCCTGATGGCACCCTCGGGCGCTTCCTGGCCCGCGCCGAACAGCCGGATGAATTGCTGATGGCCGATGATCGGCGGGGCAATCCCACTCCGGTGGATGACGCCGCGCGAGTGATCATTTCGGTACTCAAACAACTCGATTGCGCGGCGCCACTGTGGGGCACTTATCACTATGCCGGCCACGAGGCGACCACCCCGCTGGCGCTGGGCCAGGCGATTCTGACCGAGGCGCGCAGCCTGCATCCGCTGGCAATCGAAGCGCCGACCGCTCAGGCGCATGCCGCACGACCGGACGCCGCCGAGGAGCCGCAACACGCGGTGCTCGCCTGCAAGAAAATTCTGCACACGTTCGGAATCAAGCCCCGCGCCTGGCGCGCGGCGCTCCCGGCTTTACTGGATAGGTTTTATCGTCATGGCTGAAGGCCCTGTTTTAATCACCGGCGGCGCCGGTTTCATCGGCTCGCACCTGACGGATGCGTTGCTCGCCGCAGGCCATTCGGTACGGATCCTCGATGATCTGTCGACCGGCAAGCGCGCCAACCTGCCGCTGGACAATCCCAAGGTCGAGCTGATCGTCGGAGACGTCGCCGATGCCGCGCTGGTTGCGCAGGCAATGCAAGGCTGCAGCGCGGTGGCCCATCTGGCGGCGGTGGCCTCGGTGCAGGCGTCGGTGGACGATCCGGTGAAGACCCACCAGAGCAATTTCATCGGCACCCTGAATGTCTGCGAGGCCATGCGCCAGGCCGGGGTCAAACGTGTGCTGTTCGCTTCCAGTGCCGCGGTGTACGGCAACAACGGCGAAGGCCAGTCGATCGACGAGGAAACGCCCAAAGCGCCACTGACGCCTTACGCCTCGGACAAACTGGCGGGTGAATACTACTTCGACTTCTACCGCCGCCAGCACGGTCTGGAACCGGTGATCTTCCGTTTTTTCAACATCTTCGGCCCACGCCAGGATCCGTCCTCGCCGTACTCCGGGGTCATCAGCATCTTCAGCGAGCGGGCGCAGAAAGGCCTGCCGATCACCGTGTTCGGCGACGGCGAGCAGACCCGCGATTTCCTTTACGTTGAAGACCTGGTGGACCTGCTGGTGCAGGCCATCGAGAAACCGGAAGTGGCCGTCGGCGCGGTGAACGTCGGCTGGAATCAGGCGACCAATCTCAAGCAGATGCTGGCTGAACTGGAAGCGGTCGTCGGCGAGCTGCCACCGATCAGCTACGGCCCGGCACGCTCCGGCGACATCCGCCATTCGCGGGCGAATAACGCGCGTCTGCTGGAGCGCTTCAAGCTGCCGCAGCAGACGCCGATGCGCGTGGGGCTGGCGCGGTTGCTGGGACAATAATTTCTTATTGCCACAAAAAAAGGCGTCCAGAGCGGACGCCTTTTTTTGTGGCCGGAAATCGCTCTGATGGCGACATACTTCCTGCAGATAAGAAATTTGTGGCGAGGGGGCTTGCCCCCGTTGGGTTGCGAAGCAGCCCTGAAAAATGACGTAGAGAACGCCTACTCCGATTTTACGACTGCTGCGCAGCCGAACGGGGGCAAGCCCCCTCACCACAGTTATCTACTCTCACTGCAAAAGCCAGGTTCACCACCACGTGAACGTTCTTTTCAATCGAGGCTTAGAACTTGTAGCCCAGACCCACCATGTACACAAACGGATCGACATCCACATTCACCTTGGCCCGGGTGCCCGGCGCCACGGCGTTGTTCTCCACAGTGGCGCGGGTGTCGATGTCGATGTAGCGCACCTGGGCGTTGAGCATGATGTTGTCGGTCAGCATGTAGTCGGCGCCGACCTGCCAGGCCAGACCCCAGGAGTTTTTCGCCTTGAAGTTGCTGAAGCCGTTGGACTGGGCTTCGCTGCCGACGTGCTCGTCGTAGATCCAGGTGTAGTTGATGCCGCCACCGATGTACGGCTGGAATGGCGATTTCGCGTCCAGCGGGTAGTAGACGACGCTGAGGGTCGGCGGCAAGTGTTTCAGGGTGCCGAGTTTGCCGTTGGCGGCTGGCAGCGCGGTGCCTTTGATTTTCACGTCATGCTCGAACGGCGAGGCGGCCAGCAACTCGATACCGATGTTGTTGGTCAGCATGTACGCAAAGTTCAGACCCAGTTGGGTGTCGCTGCTCATGGTCGCCTTGCCACCCAGGTTGGCGCCGCTCAACGGACCCTGATCGACCTTGACGCTGGAGCTGTCGGCCTTCGGGTTGACGGTGATCGCACCGGCGCGAACGATGATGTCGCCAGCTTCGTGGGCGTGGGCGAGCGGGGCTGCGAGCGCGAATGCAAACAGCGAAGCGCTGAGCAAGGACTTGTTCATGGGAGCTCCAAAAGGACGTTAAAAATGTTTATGTCCTAATGGTACGAAGCCAACTGATACGGTCTTTTGACTCAGCTCAATGAAACAGTGAAGGGGTGGTTTTTTGTGCAACCTTCGCGCACGCCTTCGCGAGCAAGCTCGCTCCCACATTCGAACTCGGTCAACTGTGGGAGCGGGCTTGCTCGCGAAGGGGCCATTTAAAACAACACAGAACGGCCGGATTCACTCCGGCAGCTCATACACATAAATCTTGTCCGCCGCCATCTGATACCCGGCATCCGCCAGTTCGCTGGTAGACGCCTTGACCTGCAACGGCCCCTCGACCCAGTACGGCTGATACAGCTCGTCGAGCTTCACCCCCAGCTCGCTTTTTACATGCACGATCTGGTTCGACGGCGGTGGCGGTACGTGGATGCAGGCGCCGAAATACGGCACCAACAAAAAGTCCGTGGTACGCCCCTCTTCGTTGACCTCCAGCGGCACGATATAGCCCGGCAGACGAATGTTCTGGCCGTCGAGGCTCTGTACCACCGGGGCATTCGGCATGTCCTGTTTCGCCGCTGGCGCGGACTCCGCCGAAAGCGCGTCGCCCATCTTCGACATGTCGTGCAACGGCGTCATGTTCGGCACTTCCGGCGCGGCGTCCGGCGGGATCATCTCCGACCAGGTCAGGTCTTTCGGCGCCGCTGCCCACACGGGCAGGGCAACCAGCAGCAACAGCGCGAGAACGGCGCGGGGCATGGTGAACATCCTCATAAACGGATCGACAGGCCATCGGCCAATGATTGGCGATACGCGCGCCAGGCCGGCACGCTGCCCATCAGCAGCGCGGCGGCCAGAATGCCACCGAGCAGCGTCCATTCATACTCGCTCGGCCACGCCAGTGGCAGATACAGCCCGTAATTGGCCTGCACATAACCCTGCGCCGCAGCGATGCCGATGTACAGCAATGCCAGCCCGGCGATCACTCCGGTCAGCGCCAGAGCGAACGCCTCCAGCACCAACAGGCTTGCGATGTGCCACGGCCGCGCACCGACCGAACGCAGAATCGCCATCTCCCGACGACGCTCGTTGAGGCTGGTGAGAATCGCCGTGAGCATGCCGATCAAACCGGTCAGCACCACGAACAGCGAGACCACGAACAACGCTTTTTCCGCGGTGCTCATCAGGCTCCACAATTCCTGCAAGGCCACGCCCGGCAGGATTGCCAGCATCGGTTCGCCACGGTATTCGTTGATTTCGCGTTGCAGGGCGAAGGTGGAAATCTTGCTGTTGAGGCCGAGCATGAACGCGGTGATCGCTTGCGGGGTCAGGTCCATGTTGCGCGCCTGATCGGCGCTGATCCGCCCGTTGCCGCGCGCCGGCACGCCGTTGTGCCAGTCGATGTGGATCGCCTCCATGCCGCCGAGGCTGATGTGCAGCGTGCGGTCCACCGGGGTGCCGGTGCGCTTGAGAATGCCGACCACGGTGAACGGTTTGTCGTCGTGCTTG
Organism: Pseudomonas sp. Eth.TT006; assembly: GCF_054456575.1. Taxonomy (NCBI): domain Bacteria; kingdom Pseudomonadati; phylum Pseudomonadota; class Gammaproteobacteria; order Pseudomonadales; family Pseudomonadaceae; genus Pseudomonas; species Pseudomonas sp. Eth.TT006. The sequence continues at coordinate 67,304 of NZ_JBTJEN010000016.1, forward strand.
ACCAGACTGATCGCCGCCACGCCGTGGGCCAGCACCAGTTTGTCACCGAGTTTGTAATGCAGTGCTTCGGCCACTTCGGCACCGAGCACCACTTCGAACGGATCGGTGGCGAACGCCCGGCCATCGGCCAGTTCCAGATGCTGCTGGCGGCCGTACTGGTAATGCTCGAAATACGCTTCGGTGGTGCCCATCACCCGGTAGCCGCGATGCGAGTCGCCGAGGGACATGGGGATCGCCCACTTCACTTTCGGGTTGCTGGCGAAGTGTTCGAAGCTGTCCCAGCGGATGTTGTTGGTGGCGTTGCCGATGCGGAATACCGAGTACAGCAGCAGGTTCACCGAGCCCGAGCGGGCGCCGACGATCAGGTCGGTGCCGCTGATGGTGCTAGCGAAACTGGCTTTGGCCTCGGTGCGCACCCGCTCGACGGCGAGCAGCAGGCACACCGACAGGGCGATGGCGAATGCGGTGAGCAGGGCGGTGAAGCGGCGGTTGGCCAGGCTGGCCATGGCCAGACGAAACAGATACATCTCAGACCTCGGCAGACGTGGCGGCGCGATTGAGCTCGGCCAGGGACAGGTGACGGTCGAACAGCGGCGCCAGACTCTGGTCGTGACTGACGAACAACAGGCTCGAACCGGCCTCGCGGCATTCGGCGAACAACAGGCGAATGAAGTTTTCCCGGGCGTCGTAATCCAGCGCCGAAGTCGGTTCGTCGGCGATCACCAGTTCCGGTTGGCCAATCAACGCGCGCGCGGCGGCGACCCGTTGTTGCTGGCCGATCGACAGCGAGTCGGCTCGCCGGCTGAGGATGCTTTCATCCTTCAGGCCCAGGTGAGCGAGCAACGTCGCGGCGGCCTGATCGACACTGCCGTGACGCTGTTTCGCCCGCTCGGCCCGCAGCTTGGAGAAGTGGCACGGCAGTTCGACGTTCTCGCGGACCGAGAGAAACGGCAGCAGGTTGAACTGCTGGAAGATGTAGCCGGTGTGATCGACACGAAAACGGTCGCGGGCGCCGGCACCGAGTTCGGTCAGCTCCTGGCCGAGCAGGCGAATGCTGCCGCGTCCGGGTTTCTGCACGCCACCGAGCAGGCCGAGCAGGGTGGTCTTGCCACTGCCGCTGGGGCCTTTGAGAAACAGGGTTTCGCCGGGCTCCAGGCGAAACGCCGGGATGTCCAGCAACGGCGGGTGACCGGGCCAGTTGAAGCCCAGGTCGGACAGTTCGATGAGTGCTTGGGTCATGGCACCAGTTTCATGGTTGTACACAGGCTTTTCTGTAGGAGCTGCCGAAGGCTGCGATCTTTTGATCCTGGTCTTTTACAAGCAAGATCAAAAGATCGCAGCCTTCGGCAGCTCCTACAGGGATTTTTCAGGCCATCAGAAATTCAGGGCAGGGGCCTTGGCCGTCACTTCCGTCCCTTGCTGCCCGCTCGGGCTGATCAGTTGTACCTGAATTTTCTGGGTCGCCGGGAATGTATTGAAGAGCGTCGCCAGATCCAGGGTTTTCAGCGCACCCGGTGCAGCGCAGGTGAACTGGTAGTGCGCGTGGATTTCGCTGTGATCGTGGTGATGCGCTTCGCCGCCCTTGGCATCTTCGTCGTGATCATCATCGTCATGCTCGTCGGCATCCGGCTTGTCGCCGAACAGCGGACTCTCCAGCTCCTGGCTGGCCACTTTGCACCCGGCGGCGGCTGGCAGATTGAACAGCGCCAGCGGGTTTTCCAGTTTGGCGCGAGCGGCGGCGACTTTGGCCTTGTCAGCGTCGCTGGTGGCGGCATGTTCGAAGCCGACCAGGTTCATCGCCGGGCTTTCCAGTTCCAGCTCCAGGGTCTGCCCGTCGAGTGCAGCGTTCAAGCGGCCGACACCATGTTCATGCGCGCCGAGGCTGCCGTGTTCATGATCGTGATCGTGCTCATCGGCAGCAAAGGCGACGGCCAGCGGCAACAGGGCAAACGGCAAAGCGAGCAGCAGACGACGCATGGCGGGTCTCCGGAAAGTAAAGTGAAGAGTTTGTTATGTAATCTTATAACGAAAGCCCGCAGAGTTTGCCCGTGCGCTTGGCGTTGCACAAGTCCCGTGGGAGCATGCAGGTCAGAAATGTGCAGGAGCGAAGCAGATGTTGCGGATACGCGGAACCGTCGGCGCGATGCCGGTGGATTTGACGGTGGAGCTGGATGACAGCGATTGGGCGAAGCTCGGTTCGGCGCTGAATGTGCAATCGCCGACTCAGCCGGAGATGGCGGCGCCAGTCGCCAAGGCGCAGAACCAGGACGATGCGTTGTGGCAGGTGGCGAAAGATCTGCTGCGCAAGGCCGGGCGGCTCAGCGGGCCGGATCTGCTCGATCAGCTTGAGGGTTTGACCGGCAGCGCGGCGGCGGGCAAGCGCTTGCTGGTGCGGCTGCGCCATAGTTCACAGGTGAAAGTGGTGAGTGGTGGGGATACGCCGCTCTATAGCTGGATCGAGTAAGCCGCAAAAGATCGCAGCCTTCGGCAGCTCCTACAGGTCTACCGCGCATTGCGGATGAACGACTGTAGGAGCTGCCGCAGGCTGCGATCTTTTGATCTTAATAAAGCGCAGCGAACACCTTACGGCGGTACATGGTCACCAGCGGATGATCATTACCCAGCAGTTCAAACACCTGCAGCAACGTCTTGTGCGGCAGACCTTCGCCATAGCTGCGGTTGCGGATGAACAGCTTGAGCAAAGCCTCTAGCGCCGCTTCGTATTGCTGGCGTGCCAGTTGCTGGATCGCCAATTGATACACCGCCTCATCGTCCTGCGGATCTTTCGCCAGGCGTGCTTTCAGATCGGCGGCATCCGGCAAGTCGCGCGCCAGACCAAGGAACTTGATCTGCGCCTTGGCCCCGGCCAGTGCGGCTTTGTGCTCATCACTCTTGACCGCATCAAGCACGGTCTGAGCTTCGTCTAGTTCGCCGCGCTCGGCCAGGCAGCGTGCATAGAGAATCAGCGCTTTGGCATTGCTGTTGTCTTCATTGAGCATCACCACCAGCGCGGCTTCGGCATCGGCGAAGCGTCCTTCATCGAACAGCGCCTGAGCCTGTTCGAACGGATCGGCTGCAGCCGGCGGCGGCATCTGCACATGCGGTTCGAGCAGGGCGCGTACGGCGGATTCCGGTTGCGCACCGGCAAAGCCGTCGACCGGTTGCCCGTCCTTGAACAGCACCACGGTCGGCAGGCTGCGAATGCCGAAGCGGGCGACGATGTCCTGCTCGATGTCGCAGTTGACCTTGGCCAGCAGCAGTTCGCCCTGATAGCTCTCGGCAATGCCCTGCAGCATCGGCATCAACGCCTTGCACGGCGCACACCACTCGGCCCAGAAATCCACCAGCACCGGTTTGTTGAAGGAAGCCTCGATCACCGACTGGTCGAAATCGGCAGTCGTGGCGTCGAAGATGTACGGCGTTTGCTGACTCATGGGGGATCTCGTAAAAGCGTGGATGGGGCAACTATACGGCTTGGCGGGGTGTGGCCGGAAGCGGGGGCAGATTTTAGCTAAGTGTCGTTCTGGAGGACGCCTTCGCGGGCAAGCCCGCTCCCACAGGGTTGCGTGTCGTACACAAGAAATCGGCTCGACGCGGCTACTGTAGGAGCTGCCGAAGGCTACGATCTTTTACCCGTTTCAATCACGCCGGGCGTGATACAGGCTCACATGCCGAAATTCTTCCGGCTCCGCCAGATCCGGCAAGGTCATGGCTTCAAGCATTTCGATCCGCTGATACAACGGATGACGGAAATCCCGCACCCGCGAATCCGCCACCAGCGCTTCCCGCCCGCGGCTGAGAAACGCATCGAGCAGCGGCAGGTTCTCGCGGTCGTAGAGCACGTCCGCCACCAGAATCAGATCGAATCGATCAGCCTCGGCAAAGAAGTCCGTCGAATAACTCATCTGCACATTATTCAGTTGGGCGTTGGCCCGGCACGCGGCGATCGCCAGTGGATCAAGGTCACAGGCCACCACTTCCAGCGCCCCGGCCTTGACGGCGGCGATCCCGGCAATCCCGGATCCGGCGCCGAAATCCAGCACGCGCTTGCCGCGCACCCATTCCGGGAACTCGGCCAGATAACGCGCCACCGCCAGACCGCTGGCCCAGCAAAAGCTCCAGTACGGCGGCTCATGCAGGATGCGTCGGGTTTCGTCGGGGCTGAATTCGCGGTGCATGTTGTCGCCGTCGATCAACCACAGCTGCAAGTCGGTCCCCGGCAATGCACAGGCCTTGAGCCGCGCATCGCCGAGCAATTCACCTAACGCCTGTTGCAGGTCGAGCGGTGCGGTCATGGTGCTTTGACAAATTGCAGCTGGCCCAGCGCCTGCGTGGTCGGCTGAGTGATGGTCTGCGCCGGCAGGTGCAGGATCAACTGGCCCGACTGCGTGGCACGCCCGCGCAACTCAACCCGGGCTCCGGCTGGAAAGGCTTCCGGATTGAAGCGCAGGCGGAACGGCAAAGCCTGGTTGTTGCCGATCAGGCTGGAACTGGCGAGCAGTTGCTGCGGACGCGACTTGTCGTCGATCACCAGCAGCGCCAGTTCGACTTCGGCACCGGCCGGCACACCTTGCAAGGTACCGCTCAGTTCCCTTTGATAAGCGGGCAGCGGACCCAGATCGGCGGCCTCGCGGGCTTTTTTCTGCGCCTGTTGCGGCGCCGGGCCTGGGGTGGGCGGTTGCGGTTGTGGCTTGGGCTTGTCGCTGCCGCAAGCCACCAGCAGGGCGAAAAGACTGAGCAAAACGAGCGGACGTAGCGGCATTGGCAGCTCCAGAAAATGAAATCCGTGGATCAAACGATCATGGCAGTCTGTATACCGCAAAGCCTATGGCTTGTCTTGCCACCGGGATGCGCTACCATGGCCCTCCCTTTTTTTGTTGCCAGCCACCATGCACTGTCCCTTCTGCGGTGCCAACGACACCAAGGTCATCGACTCGCGTCTGGTCGCCGAGGGCGAACAGGTGCGCCGCCGGCGTGAATGCCTGGCCTGCGGCGAACGTTTCACGACGTTCGAGACGGCCGAACTGGTGTTGCCGCGCCTGATCAAAACCGACGGCAGCCGCCAACCGTTCGACGAAGAAAAACTCCGCGCCGGCATGCAACGCGCCCTGGAGAAACGTCCGGTGAGCGTCGAGCGCCTCGAATCCTCTCTGGTCCACATCAAGCACAAGCTGCGCGCCACCGGCGAGCGCGAGGTCAAATCCCTCGTGGTCGGCGAACTGGTGATGGCCGAACTGCAAAAGCTCGATGAAGTGGCCTACATCCGTTTCGCCTCCGTGTACCGGCGCTTCCAGGATCTCAACGAGTTCCGCGAAGAGATCGACCGCCTCGCCCGCGAACCGGTGAAAGAATGACTCACGCCGCCGAGCAGGCCATCCTCGACGCGCACTTCATGGCGCGCGCGCTGCAACTGGCGCGTAAAGGCCACTACACCACGCACCCCAACCCACGGGTTGGCTGCGTGATCGTGCGCGACGGGCAGATTGTCGGCGAAGGCTTTCACGAGCGTGCCGGCGAACCTCACGCTGAAGTCCACGCGCTGCGCGCCGCCGGTGAACTGGCTCGTGGCGCGACGGCTTACGTCACCCTGGAACCGTGCAGCCACCATGGGCGCACGCCGCCTTGCGCCGATGCGCTGGTGAATGCCGGGGTGGGCCGGGTGGTTGCGGCGATGCGTGATCCGAATCCGCAGGTCGCGGGGCGTGGCTTGCAGCGGCTGACCGATGCCGGCATCGCCACGCAAAGCGGTGTGCTCGAAGCCGAAGCGCGCCAACTCAATCAAGGCTTTTTGAAACGCATGGAACACGGCCTGCCGTTCGTGCGGGTCAAATTGGCGATGAGTCTCGACGGGCGCACGGCGATGGACAGTGGCGAGAGCCAATGGATCACCGGCCCGGCCGCGCGCTCGGCGGTGCAGCGTTTGCGCGCGCAGGCCAGCGTGGTGCTGACCGGCGCCGACACCGTTTTGGCCGATGGCGCACGCCTGACCGTGCGCGCCGATGAACTGGGTCTGGACGCCGAACAAACCGCGTTGGCCATGAGCCGCCAACCGCTGCGCGTGCTGATCGACGGGCGCCTGCGGGTGCCGCTGGATGCGCCCTTCTTCAAGGCCGGGCCGGCGCTGGTCGCCACCTGCATGGCGGTCGAAGAGCAATACGCCAACGGCCCGGAATGCCTGATCGTGCCGGGCGATGACGGTCAGGTCGATCTGCATCAACTGCTCATCGAACTGGCCAGGCGTGGTGTCAACGAGGTGCTGGTCGAGGCCGGCCCGCGTCTTGCCGGCGCGTTTGCCCGGCTTGGTCTGGTTGACGAATTCGTGATCTTCATCGCCGGCAAGTTCCTCGGCTCCACAGCGCGTCCATTGCTGGACTGGCCGCTGGCCTACATGAAAGACGCGCCTGAACTGAAAATCACTGAAATCCGCGCGGTTGGCGATGACTGGCGAGTCACTGCGACGCCGGTCGTTTCGGCGAGCGTATAATTCCCGGCCATCGCCTCAGCGCTGGCTTCGTTCTCAAGGAGAACCGCATGTTTACCGGCATCATCGAATCCATCGGCAGTATCCGTGCACTGACCCCCAAGGGCGGTGATGTACGGGTGCACGTCGACACCGGCAAGCTCGACCTGAGCGACGTCAAACTCGGCGACAGCATCGCAGTCAACGGCGTGTGCCTGACCGCGGTTGAACTGCCGGGCAATGGCTTTGCCGCCGACGTCAGCCGCGAAACCCTCGATTGCACCGCCATGAATGACCTGAAAAGCGGCAGCCCGGTCAATCTGGAAAAAGCCCTGACCCCGACCACCCGTCTCGGCGGGCATCTGGTCAGCGGTCACGTCGACGGTGTCGGCGAAGTGGTGTCGCGCAGCGACAATGCCCGCGCCGTGGAATTTCGTATCCGCGCGCCGAAGGAACTGGCCAAGTACATCGCCCATAAAGGCTCGATCACCGTCGACGGCACCAGTCTCACCGTGAACGCAGTCGATGGCGCCGAATTCCTGCTGACGATCATTCCGCACACTCTGAGCGAAACCATCATGGCTTCCTACAAGCCGGGCCGCCGGGTGAACCTGGAAGTCGACTTGCTGGCGCGTTATCTGGAGCGCCTGTTGCTGGGTGACAAGGCCGCAGAGCCTGCATCCGGCGGCACGATCACTGAAAGCTTTCTGGCCGCCAATGGCTACCTCAAATCCTGACTGAAGGGGGTGCCTTGTGGCGCTCAATAGCATCGAAGAACTGGTTGAAGACATCCGCCAAGGCAAGATGGTCATCCTCATGGATGACGAAGACCGCGAGAACGAGGGCGACCTGATCATGGCCGCCGAATGCTGCCAGGCCGAGCACATCAACTTCATGGCCAAGCACGCCCGCGGCCTGATCTGCATGCCGATGAGCCGCGAGCGCTGCGAACTGTTGAAGCTGCCACTGATGGCCCCGCGCAACGGTTCCGGTTTCGGCACCAAATTCACCGTATCGATTGAAGCGGCCGAAGGCGTCACCACCGGCATCTCCGCCGCCGACCGCGCGCGCACCGTGCAAGCGGCCGCCGCCAAAGATGCCAAGGCTGAAGACATCGTCAGCCCTGGCCATATCTTCCCGCTGATGGCCCAGGCCGGCGGCACCCTGGCCCGTGCCGGCCACACCGAAGCCGCCTGCGACTTGGCGCGCATGGCCGGTTTCGAGCCGAGCGGGGTGATCTGCGAAGTGATGAACGATGACGGCACCATGTCCCGTCGTGCCGAACTGGAAGCCTTCGCCGCCGAACACAACATCAAGATCGGCACCATCGCCGACCTGATTCACTACCGGATGATCCACGAACGTACCGTTCAGCGGATTGCCGAGCAGCCGCTGGACAGCGAACTGGGCCAATTCAACCTGGTGACCTATCGTGATTCGGTGGAAGGCGACGTGCACATGGCCCTCACGCTGGGCACCGTTTGCGCCGAAGAACCGACCCTGGTTCGCGTGCACAACATGGACCCGCTGCGCGACCTGCTGATGGTCAAGCAACCGGGCCGCTGGAGCCTGCGCGCAGCGATGGCCGCGGTGGCCGAGGCCGGCAGCGGTGTGGTGCTGTTGCTCGGGCACCCGCTGGATGGCGACGTGTTGCTGGCGCATATCCGCGAAACCGGTGAGCAGGCCGCGCCGAAAAAACCGACCACCTACAGCATCGTCGGTGCCGGTTCGCAGATCCTGCGCGACCTCGGTGTACGCAAAATGCGCCTGATGTCGGCACCAATGAAATTTAATGCGATATCCGGTTTCGATCTGGAAGTTGTAGAATACGTGCCCTCCGAATAATGACCCGGTGAATCGTATTGCTGGTGTGTACCTTTGTGGTGAGGGGATTTATCCCCGATGGACTGCGCAGCAGTCCCAAAAACCGGGGCCGCTGCGCGGCCCGTCGGGGATAAATCCCCTCACCACTGGTTCTGATCAGGCAGCAATGCGGATTTTTCCGGCCATGTATTCGTGGCTAATATCACTGAGGGATGCGTACACGACGCGTCCCGGCTCTTTAAGAGAACTGACGAATGACCCTGAAGACCATCGAAGGTACCTTCATCGCCCCAAAAGGCCGCTACGCTCTGGTAGTGGGCCGTTTCAACAGCTTCGTGGTTGAAAGCCTGGTCAGCGGTGCAGTGGATGCCCTGGTTCGCCACGGCGTGAGCGAAAGCGACATCACCATCATCCGCGCACCTGGCGCCTTCGAAATCCCGCTGGTTGCGCAGAAAGTCGCCCAGAAAGGCGAGTTCGCAGCCATCATCGCCCTCGGCGCGGTCATTCGTGGCGGCACCCCGCACTTCGAATACGTCGCAGGCGAGTGCACCAAGGGCCTGGCCCAGGTGTCCATGGAATTCGGCGTGCCGGTCGCGTTCGGCGTCCTGACCGTTGACTCCATCGAGCAAGCCATCGAACGTTCCGGCACCAAGGCCGGCAACAAAGGTGCCGAAGCTGCCCTGTCCGCTCTGGAAATGGTCAGCCTGCTGGCGCAGTTGGAGGCCAAGTGATTAGCGACGATAGCGATCGTTTCAACCCGCGCGATCCAAAACCTGCGGATGCCGGCAAGCCCTCGAAAAGCGTCAAGCGTCGCGAAGCCCGTCAGCTCGCGACTCAAGCGCTGTACCAGTGGCACATGGCCAAGCAATCGCTGAACGAGATCGAAGCGCAGTTTCGCGTTGATAACGATTTCACTGATGTCGATGGCGCCTACTTCCGCGAGATCCTGCACGGGGTTCCGCAGTTCAAGACTGAAATCGACAGCGCGCTCAAGCCTTGCCTGGACATCGAAATCGAAGAGCTGGACCCGGTAGAACTGGCGGTTCTGCGCCTGTCCACCTGGGAACTGCTCAAGCGCGTCGACGTGCCGTACCGCGTGGTGATCAACGAAGGTATCGAGCTGGCGAAAGTCTTCGGTTCGACCGACGGCCACAAGTTCGTCAACGGCGTGCTCGACAAGTTGGCTCCGCGCCTGCGTGAAGCTGAAGTGAAGGCGTTCAAGCGCTGAAACGCGCTTGAAACCTCAATGGGCGAGTTCGAGCTGATCCGCAATTTCTTCGCCGCCGCGCCTTGTGCGCAGGGCGGCGAGGGCGTTGCCCTGGGGATCGGCGACGATTGCGCCTTGCTCGCGGTGCCCCCCGGGGAACAGCTGGCGATCTCCACCGATACGCTGGTGGCCGGCGTGCATTTCGCCGACCCCTGCGATCCGTTTCTGCTCGGTCAGCGCTCGCTGGCCGTCGCGGTCAGTGACCTGGCCGCCATGGGCGCCACGCCCGTTGCCTTTACCCTTGCCCTGACTGTGCCGACGGTGACCGCCGATTGGCTGCAAGCCTATGCCCGCGGTTTGAACCGCATGGCGCAGAGCTGCGGCGTGGCGCTGATCGGCGGCGACACCACCCGTGGGCCGTTGAGCCTGACCGTCACGGTGTTCGGTCGGGTGCCGGCCGGTCAGGCATTGACTCGCAGCGGCGCGCAACCGGGGGATCTGCTGTGTGTCGGCGGTGAACTGGGCAATGCCGCCGGGGCCTTGCCTTTGGTGCTTGGCCAGCGCGAGGCCGACGCGCCGATCGCCCAGCCATTGCTTGATCATTACTGGTCGCCGCAACCGCAACTGGCGCTCGGTCAGGCATTGCGTGGCAAAGCCACCGCGGCGCTGGACATCTCCGACGGCCTGCTCGCCGACTGCGGGCACATCGCCCTGGCGTCGCAGGTGCGACTGGAAGTTGAACGCGAGCGCGTACCGTTGTCCGATGCTTTAGTGGCGTTTCTCGGCCAGCGCGGTGCGGAGCGGGCAGCATTGAGCGGCGGCGATGACTACGTGTTGGCCTTCACCCTGCCGTCCATCGAGTTGTCGGCATTGCTTGCCGATGGCTGGCCGATCCATGTGATCGGGCGCGTGGCGCAAGGGCAGGGGGTGGTGCTGCTGGATCGCGAAGGCCGTGACATCACCCCGCAAATTCGCGGGTATCAACATTTTCAGGAGACACCGTGACAGATCACCCGAAACAGGTTCCGGCCGAATTCGTTCCGCCGTCGGTCTGGCGCAATCCCTGGCATTTCCTCGCGTTCGGCTTCGGTTCCGGCACCTTGCCGAAAGCGCCGGGCACATGGGGTTCGTTAGTTGCGCTACCGTTTATTCCGTTGTGGCAGATGCTGCCCGACTGGGGCTACTGGCTGATGCTCGGGATCACCATGCTGTTCGGCTTCTGGCTGTGCGGCAAGGTTGCCGATGATCTGCGGGTCCACGACCACGAAGGCATCGTCTGGGACGAAATGGTCGGGATGTGGATCACCCTGTGGCTGGTGCCGGAAGGCTGGTACTGGTTGCTCGCCGGGTTCCTGGTGTTCCGTTTCTTCGACATTCTCAAACCGTGGCCGATTCGCTGGATCGACCGGCATGTCCACGGTGGTGTCGGCATCATGCTGGATGACGTGCTGGCTGGTGTGTTCGCCTGGCTGGCGATGCAGGGGCTGGTGTGGATTTTCGCCTGATCCGCCGGGTTCGGGTTCAGTGAGGAGGCTGGGGATGGCTCGACGCTGGCTGGCGTTGATGTTTTTGACCTTGCTGGGCACTGTCGCCAGTGCGCAGGAGGCTGCGCATGCGCCGTCGGTGATCCATCTGGCCAGCGAAGACTGGGCAGACTACACCGGCGCCGATGGCAAGGGGCTGGGCTGGGACGTGCTGCGCAAGGTGTTCGAGCCGGCCGGGGTGAAGCTCGATATTCGCAGCGAGCCGTACACCCGTGCGGTTGGTCTGGCAGCGCGTGGCGAAATCGATGCTTGCGTCGGTTCCTACCGTGACGAAGCCAGCAATGTGCTGTATCCGCGCTGGAACTTCGACACCGACCACGTTTACGCCCTAGGCCTGGCGAGCAATCCGCCACCGACCGCAGAGACCCTCGGCAACTATCGACTGGCGTGGGTGCGCGGTTACGACTATCAGAAATACCTGCCCAATGTGCGCAACTATAACGAAGTCATTCGGCGCACCGGGATCCTGTCAATGCTCACCCACAATCGCGCCGACTATTACATCGATGCGCTGACTGAAGTCGATTACGTGCTGGGCCGGGCCAGGGAACCGGAGCAGTTCCGCAAGACGCATATCGCCGAATTGCCGCTGTACCTGTGCTTCGCCGACACCCCGCAGGCGCGGACGTTGATGGCGATTTTCGACAAGCGCATGGAGCAGTTGGTGAAGAGTGGCGAGCTGAAGCCGATCTTCGAGAAGTGGAAGCAGCCGTATCCGTTTGCCCCCGGCGCAACAAGTCCCCTGTAGGAGCTGCGGCACGCTGCGATCTTTTGATCTTGATTCTAAAAGCCAGATCAAAAGATCGCAGCCTCGTTTCACTCGACAGCTCCTACAGGGATCGCGATGGTCCGGGGTGTGATCAAACTTTTTGATCGTTATGCCCGACAATTCAGCCTAAGCGTCTGCAACAGCGTGCTGCTACAATGCCGGCCTGCGAATCTTCAGACTTTTTTAGATCAGGAGCACACCGGTGCCTGTCGTTTTTGTCGCCGCTTCCAAGCTGCCAACGCCTTTTGCGCAATTCACCATGCACGGTTTTCTCGATGAGGCCACGGGCCGCGAGCACGTTGTGCTGAGCCTCGGTGAAATCGACGACGGTGCCCCGGTCCTCGGCCGTCTGCATTCCGAATGCCTGACCGGTGACGCGTTGTTCAGCCAGCGCTGCGACTGTGGCTCGCAACTCGAAGCGGCACTCAAGGCCATCGCCCGTGAAGGCCGTGGCGTGTTGCTCTATCTGCGCCAGGAAGGGCGCGGCATCGGTCTGCTGAACAAGATCCGCGCCTACGAGTTGCAGGACGGCGGCGCCGACACCGTTGAAGCCAACGAGCGTCTGGGTTTCGCTGCCGACCAGCGCGACTACGCCATGTGCCTGCCGATGCTTGAGCACCTGGGCGTGAAGTCCCTGCGCCTGATGACCAACAACCCGCGCAAGGTCAAAGCCCTGACCGACATGAACATCGTCGTCGCCGAGCGCGTGCCGCTGCACACCGGCCACAACCCGCACAACAAACTGTACCTGGCGACCAAGGCCAGCAAGCTCGACCACATGATGGGCAACGAGCACCAGGGTGAGGTCGACCGCGCGTGACTCGCGGTCAGGTGCGCCGCCGACTGGCCATCGCCTGGTGGAAATACCTGGCGCTGGCGCTGGTACCGTTGTTTGTCCTTAACGGCCTGTTCGGCCAGGGCGAAGGCCTACTGCCGGTGCTGGCCATGCCGTTGTTCATCGCTGGCGTGGCCTCGATGTTTGTCAGCCTGAAGTTTTTCGGCCGCTACAAACACGCGCTGATCGCCACCCAGAAAGCTCTCGATACCCCGGATGAGGCGGCAGCCTGGATTGCCTTGGCGGCCCGGCGTCGCAGTGCCTTTCTCGCCGCCGCGTTGCCGGCGTGGATCGGTGCGCTGGCGGTGTTCGTCGGCCTCGAAGCGGTGCCGTTGATGTTGCTGGCGCTGTCCACCGCCGTGCTGTTCTACCTCTATCGCATCCCGCGTCAACTCGGCTGATGCGTCGCCTGTGGCTGGCGATTCTGCTGCTGGCCTGCGCCGCCCCGGCGCTGGCCAGCCTGCGGGTGGTCAGCCTCGCGCCTTCGCTGTCTGAAATCGTCGTTGAGCTGGATTCGGCTGACCTGTTGGTCGGCGTACTCGATGCGGGCGAGCGTCCTGCCGCCATTGCCGATATTCCCTCGGTCGGGCGCTATGGCCAACTCGACATGGAGCGCCTGCTCAGCCTCAAACCCGATTTGTTGCTGCTGTGGCCCGGCAGTGTCGGCCCGGCGCAACGTGATCAGCTCAAACACCTGAATATTCCGGTTTACCTGGCCGAGCCACACAATCTCGAACAGCTGGCTGCGCAGATTGCTGCGATTGCCACGCAATTGGGGCGACCTGAGCGCGGTCTGAAACGGGCGGCGGAGTTGCGCCAGAAACTTGATGACTTGCGCCAGCGCTATCGCCGGGAGACGCCGCTGAAGGTGTTCTACCAGGTCTGGGATAGACCGCTGTACACCGTCGGTGGCGGGCAGATCATCAGCGATGCGCTCGAGGTGTGCGGCGCGCGCAACGTGTTTGCCGACCTGCACCTGCCGGCGCCGCAGGTCAGCATCGAGGCGGTATTGCAGCGCAATCCCGAGCTGATTCTGGCCGGTGATCAGGCGCAGCTAGATGCGTGGAAGGCCTGGCCGCAGGTGGCGGCGGTGAAACAGGGGAAATTACTGCTGGTCAGCGACAAAGGCCTGGAGCGCCCGAGCGGACAAATGATCGAGGCTACCGCCAAGCTTTGCCAACTGATCGCGCCGGACAGATAACCTGTAGGAGCTGCCGCAGGCTGCGATCTTTTGACTTTGTTTTTTGACGAAATTGAGACCGCTGAAGAGCAAGACCAAAAGATCGCAGCCTTCGGCAGCTCCTACAGGGGATCTCAGTGGGTGTCGGGAGTCCAGGTCACTCCGAACATCCACGCCCGACCTTCCTCGCGATAGCCATACTGGCTGCCGTCATAGCTGTACAGCGCACGGCTGTAACCCTTGTCCAGCAGATTATCCAGTTTCAGCTCCAGCTTGACCTCACGGTTCAGCGCCCAGCTGCTGCGCAAGCCGAGCGTGCCGTAGCCGGGCAACGATTGAGTGTTGTTCAAGTCGTCGTAACTGCTGCTGACCAGTTGCCAACTGGCGCCCAGCCCCAATCGGTCAAACTGGCGATCCAGATCCCAACTGGCCGTGCGTCGGGCGCGACGCGCGAGGGTATGTCCGCTGTCGCGATCACGCGGGTCAATAATGGCCACACCGAGGTTGCTCTGCCAGCCGAACAGTTCCTGTTTCAGTGCCGCTTCGAAACCGTTGATCCGCGCCGAAGCAACGTTCTCCGGGCGCGAGTTGCTGCCGAAGATGATCGCGTCTTCCAGATCAGTACGGTAAATCGACGCTTCCAGACGGCTGCTATTGCTCAACTGGCTGCGCCATTGCAGTTCGTAGCTTTTCGAGGTTTCCGGCTTCAGGTCCGGGTTACTGAAGTCCGGGTAGTAGAGGTCGTTGAAGGTTGGTGCGCGGAAGCCTTCGCTGTAGCTCAGCAGCAGATCGTTGTCCGGGTTCAGCGGCAGGGTGAAGGTGCCGCTCCAGGTGTTCTGGCTACCGAACTGCTGATTGTCGTCGTGGCGCAGGCCGAGTTCCGTGGAGAAGCTGTCGGCCTGATAACGGTGCTGGATAAACGCGGCGCGGTTCCAGCGGCTGTCTTCGTTGAACGCGGTGCTGCTGTTGACCCGGTCCTGGTACCAGTCGCCGCCGAGGATCAAGCTGTTGCGCGCATCCAGGGTCAGGTCGTTCTGCCAGTTCACGGAGTCGCGGTAGGTGTTGAACACCGTGCGCTCGTCGCTGAGCTTGTCGAAGGTTTTCTCGCGGTTCTCGCTGTGGCCAAGCTCGACGCGGGTTTTCCAGATGTCGTTGACCCGTGCATCGACATAGCTGCTGAGACTGCTGACGTTGAAGTCGCTATAGGGCTGCTGCTGCACCGACTCGAAGGTGTTCGTGTCGAAGCGGCCGAACGGGTTGTCGAATTCGCTCTTGCCACGGTTATCCAGCAGATTGGCGCCGACTTCGATGTCATCGGTCAGCGCATGGCTGAGGCTCAGACTGATGGATTTGTTGCGGTAGGCATCGTGATCGCCGTCGCTGGGGTAGGACTGGTGAGTACGGTCGAGACCGGCGGTGTCATCGAGGCTGGCGCCGAGGTTGAAGCGGGTTCTGTCATCGCCACCCGACAAGCCGAGGCTGCGCTCCCAGGTCTGATTGCTGCCGAAACCAACGTGCAGGCGTGGCTGCAGGCCTTGCTCGTTGCCGCGTCGGGTGAAGATCTGGATCACCCCGCCAATCGCATCGCTGCCGTAAATCACCGAACGCGATCCGCGCAGTACTTCCACGCGCTCGATCTGATCGATGTTCAGGTGCTGCAGGTTGCTGTCGCCCGAGGTCGAGCTGCCGATGCGTTGCCCATCAACCAGCACCAGACTTTGCGCCGACTGCGTGCCACGAATGTAGATCCCCGGCAGACTGCCGCGCCCACCGGCCTGCGCCACTTGCACGCCGGGCACCCGTTGCAGCAGATCGGTGACGCTATTGGGTTGCAGGCGGTCGATGTCTTCGCGGGTGAACACGGTGTTGGCGGCGCTGCTGTCGTTGCGCGCTTCGATCTGGCGGTTGGCGCTGATCAGCGTGTCCGGCAGCTTCAGCGCGGCGTCGCGTTCGAAGGTGTCGGCGAGGGTGCCGGCAGCGGGAAGTAGAAGGAAGGGCAGGGCGAAGCGCGGGAGGTTCATGAACAGTCCATCGGGAGTTTCAGGTGTACACAAATTTTGGGCGTTCCACAAAACACTGTGGGAGCGGGCTTGCCCGCGAAAGGGCCGGCACATCCAACATTGATGTTGAATTTGCCGACGCCTTCGCGGGCAAGCCCGCTCCCACAGGGATTGTGTGTTTTGCGATTAGCGGTTGAGCAGTTCCAGCCGCTGGCGAATCGACGCCTCGATCCCGGCCTCGTCCAGCCCGCATTCGGCCAGCATCTGCGCCGGCTTGGCGTGCTCGACGTAAACGTCCGGCAGGCCCAGGTGCAACATCGACTTGAGGATGTTCTCCCGCGCCAGGAATTCGCTGACCGCACCGCCGGCGCCGCCCATGATCGCGTTTTCTTCGATGGTCACCAGCAACTCGTGGCTGCCGGCGATCTCGCGCACCAGCTGTTCATCCAGCGGTTTGACGAAGCGCATGTCGACCACCGTTGCATCGAGCTTCTCGGCGACTTTCAGCGCTTCGCTCAGTTGTACGCCGAACACCAGCATGGCGACGTTGCTGCCCTGACGACGGACGATGCCCTTGCCGATCTCGATTGGCTCGAGGTCTTTGTCGATGGTCGCGTTCGGCCCGGTACCGCGCGGGTAACGCACCGCCGCCGGGCCGTTGTACAGGTGGCCGGTGGTGAGCATCTTGCGCAGTTCGTTTTCATCGCTCGGGGTCATGATGACCATGCCCGGGATGCAACGCAGGTACGACAGATCGAAGCTGCCGGCGTGGGTCGGGCCGTCTTCGCCCACCAGGCCGGCGCGGTCGATGGCGAACAGCACGTCGAGGTTCTGCACCGCAACGTCGTGTACCAACTGGTCGTAGCCGCGTTGCAGGAATGTCGAGTAGATCGCCACCACCGGTTTGGCGCCTTCGCAGGCCATGCCGGCAGCGAACGTCACCGCGTGCTGCTCTGCAATCGCCACGTCGAAGTAACGCAGCGGGAAGCGTTCGCTGAACGCCACCAGGTCCGAGCCTTCCTTCATCGCCGGGGTGATCCCGACCAGACGCGGATCAGCCGCAGCCATGTCGCACAGCCATTCGCCAAACACCGCCGAATACTTCGGCCCGCCAGCCTTCTTCGGCGCAGCGGCCGGGGCATCCAGCGGTTCGAGTTTGGTGATCGCGTGGTAACCGATCGGGTCGACTTCCGCCGGAGCGAAACCTTTGCCTTTCTTGGTGACAATGTGCAGGAACTGCGGACCTTTCAGATCGCGCATGTTGCGCAGGGTGGCGATCAGGGTTGGCAGGTCGTGACCATCGATCGGGCCGATGTAGTTCCAGCCCAGCTCTTCGAACAGGGTGCCGGGCACCAGCATGCCCTTGGCGTATTCTTCGGTGCGGCGGGCGATTTCCCAGGCGCCGGGCAGGCGCGACAGGACTTTCTTGCTGCCCTCACGCATGCTCGCGTAAGTGCGGCTGGAAAGGATCTTCGCCAGATAATTCGACAGGCCACCGACGTTGCGCGAGATCGACATGTCGTTGTCGTTGAGGATCACCAGCATGTTGGCATCCACTTCCGGCGCGTGGTTCAGCGCCTCGAACGCCATGCCGGCGGTCAGCGCGCCGTCACCGATCACGGCAATCGCCTTGCGATCGCTGTTTTGCAGACGGGCGGCAATCGCCATGCCCAGTGCTGCACTGATCGAGGTGCTGGAGTGGCCGACGCCGAAGGTGTCGTACTCGCTCTCGGAGCGCCGCGGGAAGGCAGCGACGCCGTCCTTCTGGCGCAGGGTTTCCATGCGCTGGCGACGACCGGTGAGGATCTTGTGCGGATACGCCTGATGACCGACGTCCCACACCAGCCGGTCATCCGGGGTGTCGAAGACGTAATGCAACGCGATGGTCAGCTCGATGACGCCCAGACCGGCACCGAAATGCCCACCGGTCTGGCCGACCGTGTAGAGCAATTCCAGGCGCAACTCATCGGCCAGGGTTTCCAGCTCGGCTTCGCCTAACCGGCGCAGGCCGTCCGGCGTGTTCGCGCGGTCGAGCAGGGGCGTGGTCGGGCGCTTGCGGGGAATCTCATGAAACGTCGTGGGCATCAGGCGAATCGTTATAGGTATAAAAGATGCGGCAGTTTACCTGATGCATCGCCCCCTGCCCACGCGTTGGTCTTTTTTGGCAGGTTGGCGATCAGTTACGCCGCTCGACGATATACCGGGCCAGGTCGCGCAAAGGCTCGGCGGCCGCGTCAAACGGTCGCAGCGCCTGCAGCGCCTGATCGCGCAGTTCCAGGGCGTAGGCCTTGGCCGCGTCCAGCCCGAGCAGGGCCGGGTAGGTCGGCTTGTCGCGAGCGATGTCGGCGCCCTGGCGTTTGCCGAGGGTTTCGGTATCGCTTTCCACGTCGAGGATGTCGTCCTGAACCTGAAAGGCCAGACCAATGGCCTGGGCATAGGTCTGCAGGGCCGCCAGCTGATCCGCCTTGGCACGACCGCTGGCCAGGGCGCCGAGCTTGACGCTGACTTCGATCAGCGCGCCGGTCTTGTGCCGATGCATCTGCTCCAGCGCCTGCTGATCCAGCTTCAGACCGACCGAGCCGAGGTCGATGGCCTGTCCGCCGACCATGCCCGCCGGGCCTGCCGCGTGCGCCAGCGCCGTGACCTGTTGCAGACGGATATCCGCGCTCAGGTCGCTCAGGCGCGGATCGAGCAGGGCGCTGAACGCCAGACTCTGCAAGCCGTCACCGGCCAGAATCGCGCAGGCCTCGTCGAATTTCTTGTGGGTGGTGGGCTGGCCGCGACGCAGATCGTCGTCGTCCATCGCCGGCAAATCGTCGTGCACCAGCGAATAAGCGTGAATCAGCTCGACCGCGCACGCCGCGCCGTTCGCTTGCTCAGCCTTGCCGCCAAGTGCTTCGCATGCCGCGTAGGCCAGCAGGGGACGCACGCGTTTGCCGCCGATCATCACGCTGTAGTGCATCGCCTCATACAGACGCGACAACTCCGGAAGCGGCGCTTTGAAGAGAACTTCCAGCGCCGCATTGACCCGCGCCTGACTGGCCGCCGAATACGCGGCAATCATTCTGGCTGATCCGCGTCGAAGGGTTCCTCGGCGAGTTCGCCGTCGCGCTCCAACAGCACCTGCACTTTCTGCTCGGCCTGGGCCAGCGCTGCCTGGCAGTCACGGGTCAGCCCGATGCCCTGCTCGAAAGCGGTCAGCGAGTCTTCCAGCGACAACTCACCGTTCTCCAGACGCTCGACCAGTGTTTGCAGGTCGGCGAGGGACTGTTCGAAATCCAGTGCAGCTTTTTTGCGGGCCATGGCGGCGATTTCCGGTAGACGTTAAACCGGCGCGACACTAGCAGATAGGGGGTTTATGGGCAAATGAGCGGGGCTTTGACGATCCGTCGCCACGACGCCAGCCGTTCAGTTTGATGAGTTGTCCGGGTAATTGATTTTGTAGCGCGTGCTGCGTCCGCCGCCGGGTAACCGCTGCAGGCAACCCTTTTCCAGCAGCTCTGCCAGATGTCGCGTCGCCGTGGCTTTGGAGACCTTGGCCACCGCCTGATACTGCGCCGCACTGATCCCGTGTTCGAACCCGCGTTCGCCTCCTTCGAGCAGGCGATTGAGCACTTTGCTCTGCTCCACTGAAAGCTCGGACTCACGGTGTGCCTGCCAGAAGCGGGTTTTTCCCAACACGCTTTCGATCCGTGCAATGGCTTGCTGCAGACTGCGTAAAAGCGTCTGCAGAAACCAGGTGAGCCATTGGGTGAGGTCCAGTGTGGCTTTCTGGCTGGCCTCAAGCACTCGGTAATAGCCGCTTCGGTCATCGAGGATGCTGGCGGACATGGCGTAAAACCGGATGGCCTGCGCCTCGCCCTGTGCCAACGCCAGATCGGTGAGGGTACGAGTCAGACGACCGTTGCCGTCATCAAACGGATGCAGCGTGACAAACCAGAAGTGGGCAATGCCGGCCCGTAACAGTGGGTCCAAAGTTGTCTGTTGCCGACTGACCTCGAACCAGGCAAGAAACCTGTCGAGCTGTCGTTCGAGGCCTTGGCGTGGTGGAGCCTCGAAATGCACGGTCGGGCGGTCCAGGCGACCGGAAACCACCTGCATCGGTTCGTCACCGCGAAGCGCGCCGACGTGCATCGACCGTGCGGTGAAGTCACTTTCCTGATCCGGAAACAGCCAGCGGTGCCATTCCAGCAATCGCTCCAGCGTCAGAGGTTCAGCAAAGCGCCGGGTGGCATCGAGCATCAGTTGCGCCAGGCCTTCGCTGCGTTGGCTGACTTTTTCGCCGTCGGGCGATTCCAGCCCGAGGCGTCGCGCCAACGACGAGCGTACTGAGCCGACATTCAACTGCTCGCCCTCAATGGCTGAGGAAGTCACGATGTTTTGCAGCAATGCATCGAGTTCGGTCTGAGCGCTCAGGGAGTTGCCCACGGATCCGGCCATGCCCATCAACTGACCCTGAGCCTGAACACACTCGCGCAACAGCGGCGCCAAGCGATCGGTCTGCCAATTAAAATCAGGCCAGTCGGGTTGTTGCCAGATCCACTGAGTTGTCATCGTTGAATGCCTTTAATGAAAGCGTGAGCCGAATAAAAATGCTATTCGGCTCATTTTGTGAGCCGAATATGACGGCTATTCGGCTCACCGTCCACTTTCAGGCGTGATTTTCACCGCAAATCCAGATGTATCCGATTGTTAAAAAACTGCCGAATCGCTAATCTTCGCGCCTTCTACGACCCGCTGGTCAGGGTCATTCAGACGAAACGCAGTGACCGCCGCTGCGAAGTACCGAGGATCGGGTGCAAGGTTTCGTTCAGGCATGGCAGGAGGCATTACATGCGGTCATTTCTTTTGCTGCTGATCGGCCTGGCGAGCGCGTCTGCGCTGCTGGCGGCGCCGAGCGCGGAGCTGGCCGAACCGTCGGGCGGCTGGCGTTATCACGGCCTGCTCGATCGCAGTGAAAATCCGCAGGTCGCCTATCCGACGCCGCCGATCGATCGTGGTATCCAGCGCAATCGCACGATGATCGAGGGCCAGCTCAAGGCCATCGGCAATCAGCGCGGGCCGCACACCTTGGCGGTCAACGGCAATCCCTTGAATCTGTATACCGACGATGACGGACGATTTGCCCGGCCATATGCGTTCGGCGCCGGCTCCAACAGTGTCGAAGTGCGCAGTGCCGAGGGCCAGTCGCTCAAGCGTGTGCAGTTTTATGAAGCGAACAATCTGCGTACCCCGGCGAAGATTCGCGTGGTGCTCGGCTGGGACGATCCCAAGGCCGAGCTCGACCTGCACATTATTACGCCGGACGGCCAGCATGCGTTTTTCGCCCACACGGCGCTGACCAATGGCGGCGGGCTGGACCCGGATGGCGTCGATGGCCCCGGCCCGGAAATGTTCACCATGACCGCGCCGCTGCATGGCACTTATCTGGTTTACGTCAACTATTGGGGCAACTTCGGCGACGGCGGCTATAACTTCGAGGAGGCCAGCAATCAGAACGAGGTCATCACCTCGCAAATCACGCTGGTGCTCAACGAAAACACGGTCGACGAAAAACGCGAAACATTCATCGTGCCCCTGCGGGCGATCGGTGATCTGCTGCTGGTCAAGACTTTCAACTATTAAGCATCCCGCACCACGGATGAATTTCGGGTTTTGTGAATATGAGTGATAACGCTGCTTCTCCGACCGTCCCGACACCTGCCGGCCAACCTTCCCGGCGCTGGCCGGCGCTGCTGATCGGCCTGGCCCTGGTGGCCGGTGTCGCCGGTGGTCTCGGCTGGCTGCTGCACAAGCCCAAGGTGCCGGCAGCGGCCCTGGCCAGTGACAAACTCGGCCTGAGCCGTCCGGACGCGCTGCTGGAAACCCGCTCCCTGAGCCAGTTGCCCAAGGACTTGCTGACGGTGCCGTTCCTCAAGGCCACGCTGACCGAGGATTTCGTCTTCTATTACGAAACCCACGCTGACCGTCTGGGCCTGATCGGCAGCCTGCGGCGGATCATTTACGAGCACGACCTGAAGCTGCAGGACAGCCTGATCGAGCAGCTTTTCGATCAACCGGCCGACGTTGCGCTGTGGCGCGGTGCGGATGGCCGGCTCAAGGATTTCCTGCTGGTGATGGATCGTGGCGGGCTGGCAAAACTGCTCGAACCGCTGGCGAAAGTCGCGCTGGACGATGCGCAGCTCAGCGTGTTCGGCAGCCTCAAGGTTGGCAGCGACGAGGTGCCGCTGTACCAGCTCAGCTACAACGCCAGCAAATCGCTGCTGTTCGCTTCGCGCGGCGACAAACTGGTGGTGCTGTCCAACCCGAACAAGTACTACGACCCGGCCAACGGCGAGTCCGAAGAATCCGGGCATGTCTCGCCGCAAGCGCTGGCGGCGCTGCTCAACGGCGACAAATTGTTCCCCGAGGCCTTTGGGCTGCAGGCCAAGGCGCCGGAGATCAAACAGCGTCTGTCGGTCAATTCCAGCGTGCTCGCCATGGGCTACCAGCGCTTCATCCCGAACTTCGCCGGGCTGCGCTTCGACATGGACGACAAGGGCTGGCACAGCTTCCTCGCCATGGATGAACTGGATAACCAGCCGGACTTCGACTTCAAACCGGTGTGGCAAGCCATGCCGCTGGGCGCCAGTGCCTGTGTGACCTTGCCGGTGGCGGCCGAACCGCAGAAACCGTTGCTGGTGAAACTCGGCGCCGACGAAGCCGTGGCGCAGAAACTCACCGAACACGTCGCCGGTGCCGCAGGCCTGTGCTGGTACGCCGATTCGCGGCTGTACACGCCGTTGCTGGTCGCCAGCCTGAAGGACGAGGACAGCAGCAAGCTTGATGGCGATCTGGGTACCTTGTTCGGCTCAATGGTTGGCGCCTATGAGTCGAATGTCGACGAACACGCGTTCCCGGTGGTCGAAAAGCAGCAAGGCCAGAGCCATGTCTGGCAGCGTCAGGTCAGCTCCAACTTCGGCCCGTACGCGGCCAAGACTGCCGAGAACCCGGACGCCATCAGCGGCCGCGCGTTCATGAAAGTCAGTCTCGCGCGACACGGTTCGACGCTGCTGTTTTCCCTCGACGACAAACTGGTCGACAAGGCCCTCGGCACCCTCGACAAACGCTTCCCGCCGATGGCCGACGTGCTGCCGAAAGATGTGCTGATGCCGATCTACTTCGGCCCGGATTCGATGGCGCAACTGATGCAGCAGGAAACCCTCGACAGCCTGCCGCAGGACATGGAGCCGGTGTTCTACAACGCCGCGCAAACCTACCTGATCCCGAAACTGCGCACCCTCGGCGGTTACGGCAAATACGCCGTGACCCTGCCCGAGGGCAGCGAGCCTGACGGCCACTGGCAGTGGCTGCCGCTGGAATGGAAAGCGCTGTGAGCGCACTGATCCGCTGCCTCGGCCTGTTCGCGCTGTTGCTCAGTGCGGGCGCGCGAGCCATCGAAGCGGTTCCCGAGACAGCGCCGACGCTCGATCCGGTGCAGTCCCAGGTGTTCCGCGCCTGGTTCGTGCGCATCGCTCAGGAGCAGTTGAGCCAAGGGCCGAGCCCGCGCTGGTACCAGCAGGACTGTGCCGGGCTGGTGCGTTTCGCTGCCAATGAAGCGCTGAAAGTCCACGACGACAAGTGGCTGCGCAGCAATGGCCTGTCCAATCGTTACCTGCCGCCGGAGCTGACGCTCAGCGATGCGCAGCGCAAGCTCGCCCAGCAATGGCAGCAGGGCGGCGGCAAGGTCGGGCCGTATGTCAACGCGATCAAACTGATTCAGTTCAACAGCCATCTGGTTGGCCGCGACGTGTCCCAGGCACGCCCCGGCGACCTGATGTTTTTCGATCAGGGCGACGACCAGCACCTGATGATCTGGATGGGCCGCTACATCGCCTATCACACCGGCACGACCACCCCCACTGACAATGGCATGCGTTCGGCAAGCCTGCAGCAACTCATGACATGGAAGGACACCCGATGGATACCCGACGCAGCCAACCCCAACTTCATCGGCGTCTATCGACTGAACTTTCTCTCCCAATGACCGGTGCCCGCATGTTGCGACTCTGCGCTCGAATTCCCCTGCTGCTGGCGCTGTTGCTGCCACTGGCGACCGTCAACGCTGAAGATTCGGTGGAGCCGAGCGGCTACACGCCGGTCTCCGGTGAAAGCTTTTTCCTGCTGGCCGACAGCAGTTTCGCGGCGGACGAGCAGGCGATGGTCCGGCTCGAAGCACCGGGTCGCGATTACCGGCGTTTCCGCATGGAACCCTATGGCGGCGCCGACATCCGCGTGTACCGCATCGACAAGCCGCTGGACTTCCTCAAGCGCCAGAAGAACCTGCACCGCGTGGTCAGCGACGGTCAGTTCAAGGGCGAAGGCCTGTCCAACACCCTCGCGTATCTGTGGGACAACTGGTACCGCAAATCGCGGCGAGTGATGCAGCGCGCGTTCTCCTATGAGTCGCGCAAACAGGTCACCGAGGAAGTGCCGGAACTGAAGATGGGCACCGCCATCGCCGCGCCGACTCCGTATGACGCGCCGCCGCAATTTGCGCTGATCCCGGGTCTGCCGGTGGTCAGCCAGTTCCGCTATCCGCTATGGCAGGCCAAACCGATCCAGCCACCGGCCGGGGTCAATCTGGCCGGCTCTTCCAGCGAGTTCGTCAGCGTCGCACCGGGCAACGTCTACATCCCGTTAGGCAACCTGAAACCGGGGCTGTACCTGGTTGAAGCGCTGATCGGCAAGTACCGCGCGACCACCATGGTCTTCGTCTCCAACACCGTGGCGGTGAGCAAGATTGCCGGTGATGAATTGCTGGTCTGGGCCGCGCGCAAACACGAGGGCAGTTCGGTGCCGAAGGTCAATGTGCTGTGGACCGACGGCCTCGGCGTGATGAGCAGCGGCGCCACCGACGCCGACGGTCTGCTGCGCCTGAAACACGTCAGCCCCGAGCGTTCGTTCGTCATCGGCGAGGACGAAGAGGGCGGGGTGTTCGTCTCCGAGAACTTCTATTACGACAGCGAAATCTACGACACCAAACTGTATGCGTTCACCGACCGGCCGCTGTATCGCCCGGGGGATTGGGTGTCGCTGAAGATCGTCGGTCGCGAATTCAAGAACGCGCGGGATTCGGTGTTGCCAGGCGCGGCGGACGTCACCGTCAGCGTGCTCGACGCCACTGGCACCGAGCTGCAACACCTCGACCTGAAACTTGATTCCAAGGCCGGCACGCAGGGCCGCTTCCAGTTGCCGGACAACGCCGTGGCCGGTGGTTACGAAATCCGTTTCAACTACAAGGATCAGGCTTACAGCAGCGCATTCCGCGTCGCCGAGTACATCAAACCGCACTTCGAGATTTCGCTGAACCTGGCCAAGCAGGATTACCGCACGGGCGAGCCGGTCAAAGGCAGCCTGGTGCTGCTCTACCCGGACGGCAAACCGGTGGCCAACGCCAAGCTGAGCCTGAGCCTGCGTGCCCAGCAACTGTCGATGGTCGACAACGAGCTGCAATACCTCGGGCAATTCCCGGTTGAGCTGACCAGCACCGAACTGACCACTGACAGCAAGGGCAATGCGACCCTCGATCTGCCGGCCGCCGACAAACCGAGCCGCTACATGCTCACCGTGTTTGCCAGCGACGGCGCGGCGTATCGGGTCAAGACCACCAAGGAAATCCTTATCGACCGTGGCGCCGCGAGCTACCGCCTGAGCGCACCGCAACGCTTCAGCGCGGTCAAGGACAAGGTCGCGTTCAGCTACGCCAACGAGAGTGGCAGCGAGCAGAGCAAGGCCATCACCCCGAGCAGCTACAGCTGGGTGCGTCTGGAAGATCAGAGCACCGGCGAAGGCAAGCTCGCGGCGACGGACAAGGGCTTCAGCATCGCCTTCGAGCGTCCGGGAACTTACAACCTGACGCTCAAAGATCAGCACGGTCGCGTCCTCGGCGCCACCGGTCATTCGGTCACCGGCGAAGGCGTCAAAGCCGTGCCGGGCACCGTGGAAATCGTCCTCGACAAGCCTGAGTACAAGGCTGGCGATGAAGCGCTGGCGCTGATCACCTTCCCCGAGCCGGTCAGCGATGCCCTGCTGTCGCTGGAGCGCGACAAGGTTGAAGCCACCGCGCTGCTGGGCAAGGGCGGCGACTGGCTGAAACTGGAAAAACTCAGCGACACCCAATACCGCGCGCGCATCCCGGTGAAGGACAACTTCGCGCCGAACCTGACCTTCTCCGTGCTGTACACCAAGGGTGGTCAGTACAGCTTCCAGAACGCCGGGATCAAGGTTGTCGCGCCGCAAATCGACGTGGCGATCAGCACCGACAAACCGGTGTATCAACCGGGCGATACCGTCACCGTCGACCTGACTACCCAGTTCGCCGGCAAAGCGGTACCGGCGCACCTGACCGTCAGCGTGGTCGATGAAATGGTCTACGCGCTGCAGCCGGAAGTGGCGCCGAGCATCGACCAGTTCTTTTACCACCCACGGCGCAACAACGTGCGCACCAGCGCCAGCCTGTCGTTTATCAGTTATGACGTGGCGCTGCCGGGCAGCCCCGGCGCGCCGGGCAAGGCCAACCGCAGCGAGCGCGGGGTGAAGGTGCTGGAGCGTCCGCGTCGTGAAGACGTCGACACCGCCGCCTGGCAGCCGGAACTGCTCACCGGTACCGACGGCAAGACCCGTTTCACCTTCAAGATGCCGGACTCGCTGACCCGCTGGCGCATCACCGCGCGGGCCATCGCCGATGACGGTCAGGTCGGGCAAAAGAAGCAGTTTGTGCGTTCGGAAAAACCGCTGTACCTGAAGTGGAGCGGGCCGAGCAAATTCCGCAAGGGCGATCAGCCGCAGCTCGGTGTGTTCGCCTTCAGTCAGGCCGAAAAACCGGTGAAAGCCGAATTGGTCACTCACTACGCCGACGCCGAACAACGCCTGCCGGTGACCCTGAACAACGGCATCAACTATGTGCCGCTGCCAGCGTTCGCCCTGGCCTCGGGTGAGTGGACCGCCGAACTGGTGCAGGACGGCAAAACCGCTGATTCCCTCGCGGTACGCCTGAGCGCCACCGGTGAGGGCTGGCAAGTCACGCAAACCCAGAGCCTCGATGTCGCCAGCGGCGACACCCCGTTGAGCCTGCCGGCGGACGCCACCGACATTCGCCTGCGTCTGGATGACAGCCCGCAAGCGCTGTTCCGTTCGGCCCTCGACGACTTGCTGAGCTACCCGTACGGCGGCGTCGAGCAGACCGCCAGCCGCTTGCTGCCGCTGAGCATCGCTTATCCGTCGCTGGCGTCGAGCCCGCAGATCCGCGATCGCCTGCGTTTGATCATGCAGAACAGCCGTCTGCGTCTGGTGCAGATGGCCGGGCCATCGGCGAGCTTCACTTGGTGGGGCTTCGACGGTGAGCCGGATGCGTTCCTCACCGCTTACGCCTACTACGCCGACTGGAACGCCAGTCAGGTGCTGGAGCTGACCTTGCCGCCGGAACACTGGCAGCGTGTGCTGGAGGTCTACGCCAAACAGGCGCCGAACACGCCGCTGCTGCAGCGGGCGCTGATTCTGTCGTTCGCCAAGCATATGCACCTGCCGGTGAACACCTTGCTCAGCGGTCTGATGGACGATCTGGCCAAGGCCGGTGAAGGCAACGCCGAAACCCTGATGGACGGCGGCGAAGACAGTCTGGTGATGAGCGATCCGGATTCGGCGCTCGGTCTGGCGGCGGCGCGGGTCTTGACCGCATCGCTGGCGACTCAGGCGAAAGTCACCTTGCCGGAAGCGTTCAATCGTCAAGTGGGCGCGGCGCAACAGCGGCTGGCGGTCAGTTCACAGCCGTTTGCCGAGGCGCTGAACCTGTCGCTGCAGCCATTCGATCAGGCGCGGGCGACGGCGCTGCTGCAACGTCTGCTGCCACAGCAATCGACCCTTGAACGCGCCCTGGCGCTGAGCTGGTTGCAACGCAGCATCGCCCAGGCCTCGCCGACCATCGCACTGATGCCGGGTGAAGGCTGGAAGAAGAACTACGGCGCCACCGGCGAAATGTTCTGGACCTGGCAGGGCGCGACGCCGGTGCCGAGCGTGCTGTCGGTATCCGGCACGCAGGAGCGTCCGCTGCGCGCGGCGCTGAGCTTCCAGACCCAACAACCGGCGGTCGATCCAATGGCCGTGAGCATTACCCGTCGCCTGTCGCGACTGGTGCCGGGCGACGAAGCGTTCACCTTCAAACTCGAGCCGGTCGGTACCAAGCCGCTGTCCAGCGACAGCCTGTACCTGGACGAAGTGATCCTCACCAGCAAGGCGCCGAAACCGCTGCGCTACGGCATGCTCGAAGTGCCGCTGCCACCGGGCGCCGATGTCGAGCGCACCACCTGGGGCATCAAGTTGCAGGGCAAGGACGGCACCGAGCCGACCGCGCTGGAGAAGGCGCGTTTCGAGCCGGGACAACTGGCCTACGCGGTGCCGGTGGATGCGCTGAGCGGCGAACTGCGCCTGCGGCATCTGGTGCGCTTCTCGCAGAAAGGCCAGTTCAACCTGCCGCCGGTGCGTTTCACTCAAGTCTACGCGCCACAGCATCAGGCCCAGGAAGCGAAAGCCGCCCTCGGTCAGGTCACGGTCAACTGACATGAACCGGCCGCTGCTGTGGCTGCTGATGTGTGTGCTTCCTGCGCTGGCGACCGCGCAGGATGAACCACTGCGGCTGGCGTACAAGGGCGAGTTGCTGGCGCTGAATCACACGCAACTGCTCGCCCGCGAGCCGTTGCCGCCGACGCTGGATACGCCGCTGGGCAGCCTGTGGAAAGTGTTCGTCTACGCGTGGCTGGTGGATACCGCTGCGCGCGAGCCGGCGTATGAATGTCGCGGGCAGTCCAAGGAAGAGGTTTATTGCTGCTCGGCGGGCGGCAAGATCGAGCGCGATCAGGCGTTGGTGAAATCCTGCGGCTTGTACTTCGAGCCGGCGCGGCTGGGCATCGCCGCTGCCGAGTGGCGCGCCTATTGGCAGGCGCGGCAGGCGCCGGCGTGGTTGCTGGATTTGCCATCGGTTCAACCGGCGACCCGGGTTTCCGTGGCGGACTTGCTGAAGGTGTTGTCGTTGCTGCCGGCGCAGGAGCAAATGCGTCGGGTGTTGCTCGACGTGGTGCTGAATGCGGCGGATGGCAATCTCGTCGGTGAGCTGGGCGGGCGCTTGCGGGTGAAGACCTGGAGCTGGCTCGGCGATCAGGATCCGCAGTCGCGCCAAGGCGGTTTTGCCGGTTGGACGGCGGACGGTTCGCCGGTCTGGGCCGGTGGGCGGGGTACCAGTCAGATGGTTCTGCGCCACTACGGCCAGGCCTTGTCGACGGCGTTGCCTGCGACGTGGCCGGCGGAGGCGGGACGTTGTGTTGAAGTCGGACTGTTCTCGCGTTATCCGGTTTCGCGAGTGCTGGCGGGTGAGCGGGTGGTGACGTCTGGTCCGTTGCTGGGCGATTACCGCGTCGAGTTCGCCAACGGCAATGCGCTGGATATCCACAGTGCCGGCGAACTGTTTCTGCTCAACGGCAAGCTGGTCGCCAGACTGGATCGCGAAGAGTACGTCGCCCGCGTGCTGGAGCGCGAAGCCAAGCCGGAACCTGCCGAAGCGGCCAAGGCACTGGCCGTGGCCATCCGCACCTACCTGCTGCAAAACGCCACGCGCAACGGCGATTGCCTGAGCATCGACGACAGCAGCAACCGCCAACGCGTCGCTCCACGGCCGGCCTCGGCCGAGTCGCGCAACATCGCCGCATGGACAGCGGATCTGGTCCTGGCCGGCAGCACCGTCACCTATCACTCCGATCAACCCGGTCCGGACAAACTGGCGTGGCAACAAGCCGTCGAACAAGCGAACGCCGGCCAGCGCTACGACGCGATTCTGCTGCACGCCTATCCGCGCGCCAGCCTCAGCCGTTGGGACAATCCGGTGGCGTCCTGCGAAGCGCTGCCCGCCGCGCAAGACTGGCTGCAAAAACAGCGTCGCGGCTGGCGTCCGACGCTGGAGAGCGAAACCGGCTACAACGAAGTCAGCACCTTCGCCGTGTGCAAACTTGCGTTCGGCCGCCCGTTTGTCGACCGCGAACGCCAGCGCATCTACGTGCGCGGCGTGCTGACCTTGCAGGACCGCCTCGACCTGACTCACGAATACCTGCACCTGGCCTTTGAAGCACATCCCAATGGCCAGGATGAAACCTACATCGAAGGGCTCGCCCGTCACCTCTTGCTGGAATAGACCATGACACTCCGTTATCCACAGGTCTTACTGTTGCTCTGCGCGCTCAATGCATTGCCGATGGCAATCGCCGCCGACAGCGTCAAACTCGACACCCCGGTCGGCGGCTGGCGCACTGGCGCGGCCGAGGGCGAAGGCGAAAACTTCCGCCAGACCGTCAACTACCCGGCCTCCTCGGTCAACACCCCGGTCGGCCAAGCCAACACCGCACGCATCAGCGGCGAAATCAAGGCCACACCCAAAAGCAAAGAACCGGGCCGCCTGATCGTCAACGGCGTCAGCATGCCGCTGAAAATCGACGACAGCGGCCGCTTCGACCGCCCGTTCTCCTTCCCCAACGGCAGCAACAGCGTCGAAGTACGCAGCCCCGACGGCCAGCAACGCCACCGCACCCAATTCCTCAACGCCAGCGGCGGCGCCACCCCGGCCAAACTGCGCGTGCTGCTGTCCTGGGACAGCGACGGCACCGACCTCGACCTGCACCTGATCACCCCCGACGGCGCCCACATCTGGTACGGCGACCGCGTCGCCCCCAACGGCGCAGCTCTCGACGTCGACGTCACCACCGGCTACGGCCCGGAAATCTTCGCCATGCCGGCGCCGATCAAAGGCCAGTATCTGGTGTATGTGAATTATTTCGGTGGCGGGTATCGCGGGGGTGACGAGGGTGGCGAAGAGGCGGTGCAGCCACTGACCACGGCGCAGGTGACGGTGATTACCGAAGAGGGCACGCCGAGCGAGAAGATGGAGACGTTTGTGGTGCCGATGCGGGCGGTGGGGGAGTTGACGTTGGTTAAGGCGTTTAGTTATCCGTGAGTCATCCGATCAGTTAGGAAAAACACCGCACAGTGCATTGCCTTCGTAACCGTGGACGATCGGCCCCAGTACCATGAGTGGGCCACAGGCGTAGAGCGGGGATGGCACGGTTTGTTTCGTGTTGAGTAGAACGGTCTCTCTCCCGAATTCGTCACGGCCGAAGGACTGCTCGGAGTACGAATGGCAGACCGGCAGCTTCAGCGGCACCGGGATAATCAGCGCCCAGACAGTGATCCCACACCATTCACGGGTGGGTGTTGATTGTTCTGTTCTGGTGATTTGTGGAGTGATTGAAGGGTCGCTCTGCGCTTTGTAGGCGTCAGTTTTCACTGTGACTTTTTCTGGGAGGGAGATGCCTACACCGACGCATGCAGACAGGCAGAGGCATAACGTTGTTGCGGTGGCGGATTTCAGGAGTGGACTCGGAATGCGGGGGATCAAATTTCAACTTCCTTTTGGAGTCAGTCTTGGGCTTACAGCTTGGCTGACTTTGGATTTCGGTTAGCTTTGGGCACCCGTACTGCTTTGCCGTTGACCTATCCGTGAGTGCAGATTGGGCAGCAGGCTGCTGCCAATTTAAAGCGATTCAGGGTTGGGCAATAACCGGTCCTGTGCCGCCTCATAAGCAGCCTCTCGCTCTCGTTTGCCGATAGCGACAACGAACACCACGATCTCTTGATCAAGCACTTGATAGATCAAGCGATAGCCGGCACTTTTCAGCTTCACTTTGTAGCAATCCGGCAGCTCGCGAAGTCGATTGGCCTCTATTCGAGGATTTTCCAATACCTCTACGAGCTTCTTTTTAAATTGTTGGCGAATCGTATCGCCCAGTTTGTTCCACTCCTTCAAAGCACGACGATCAAATTCAAGGTTATAGGTCATCCAGACTTACCTTGACTCGTTGGGGTGCGGCGAGACGTTCGCTAACTACGGCGATGAGAGCTTCATCTTCTTCGCTGACGAGTGCGGTCTTGAAAGGAAGCTTGCCTCGCTCTGCAACGTATTGAAGCGTTTGCCGCAGTAGCTCCGAGGGCGTGACACCGAGCTTTTCCAACTCAGCGAAGGAGCGTTGTTTCAGCTCGTCATCGATGCGGATGTTGATGGATGCCATGAGTTGATACCTGTAATGACGTTTGTCGTTACGGTAGCAATGAGGGATGCAGGCGACAAGCAGGAATTCAGGTTTCAGACCGTCGGCTTGGCTTTCTTTCAGGCATTAAAAAGCCGGCTTGTGGCCGGCTTCTCGGGGACTGGCTTGGCTTATTTTTGGTAAGCCTTGCCAGCCTTCAAAACGTACACCCGGATCTGCGTCCGGCTGTGGGACTTGGTCAGACGTTGGTCTGCCGCGTCGGGCGTCATCTGGGCCGCGGGAGCGGGTGATGCGCGAATGTGGGGCGCAGGATACTGAGTTTTTTCGGGGATTCCCAGTCTCAACGGCGGAATAGAGCCATTGCGGTGGTAGAAATTCGGGATTTGTACTGACTATCAGGGCCTCTTCGCGGGCAAGCCCGCTCCCGCAGGGTTCTGTGTTGGGGGCCGGGATCAAGGTCGGAATCAGAGAAACGGCACCACCGGGCGGCGTTTGCCCAGGGTCGACCACCAGAATACCCAGCCCAATATATGAATTCGCTGCTCATCGATCTGCGCCGCGCGGAAGATTTCGTCCGGGTGTTCGGCGCTGTTGTGGCTGCGCAGGCGCAGGCCGTTGCCGGGCGTGCGGTGCAGGTATTTGATGCGCAGCATGCCGTCGTGTTCGATGGCGTAGATTTCGCCGTCAACCACCTGGGTCAGGCCGCGGTCGATGCCGACGATGGAGCCGTCTTCGATGCGTTCCCCCATACTGTTGCCGATCATGTGCGCGCAGATGGCGTCGCTGTGGCGGATTTCCAGTTGGTCGAGGTGCGCGCGGGAAAAGCGCATGGTCTGTTCGGGATCGAGGATGACGTGGGTCTTGCCGGCGCCGTCGGGGATCGGCGTTTCCTTGAAAAACGGCAGTTCGATGTCCTTGGGATCGATGACCGTGTAGACGCCGCGGATGGCTTCGGCATCGAAGGTGTCGCCGTTGCTGGCAGGCGTTTGCAGGTGCGGTGACTCTTTGCTGCCTTCGCCGGTTTTCAGCCACTCGCTGTTGACCGACAGCAGGCGTGCGACTTCCTCCATGCGATACGCCGGGACGCCCCGGGTGTACCAGTTATGAATGTTTTGGGCTTCCGTGCCCCAGAACTTTGCGAATCCCGTGGTGGTGATGTTCGCTGCTTCCAGGAGTGCCTTGAATCTTGGACCGCTCGTGTTCTTTCTCATAAACACCGAGTCTACGGCCGGGCCAGAGCGGTTTGAATAAACCGGGCGTTCAAAAAAGCGCTGTATTTTGCGACTGGATGTAAGACAGGCTTGTGGGAAATTACACTCCTTCAAACTTTTCTGTAGTCCCATGTAAACAAGCTGTTTAAGCCGGTTTTTCGGGGCGAAAAAAAACCCGGAGCAACCGGGTTTTTTTCCAGCGTATCCCAGGTCGTGCAGCTTAGCCCTTGTAGGCAGCAACCGACTTGGTGATCGCGTCGCGAGCGGCGTCAGCGCCAGCCCAGCCTTCGATCTTGACCCACTTGCCTTTTTCGAGATCCTTGTAGTTCGCGAAGAAGTGCTCGATCTGCTGGATCAGCAGCGGTGGCAGGTCGGTGTATTCCTTCACGTCGACGTACAGCTGGGACAGCTTGTCGTGCGGTACTGCGATGACTTTGGCATCGCCGCCGCCGTCGTCGGTCATGTTCAGGATGCCGACTGGACGCGCGCGGATCACCGAGCCTGGAGCAACCGGGTAAGGGGTCACAACCAGCACGTCGAGGGGATCACCGTCGTCTGCCAGGGTGTTCGGGATGTAACCGTAGTTGGCCGGGTAGAACATTGGGGTGGCCATGAAACGGTCAACGAACAGGCAATCGCTGTCTTTGTCGATTTCGTATTTGATCGGCGCGTGGTTGGCCGGGATCTCGATCGCGACGTAGATGTCGTTCGGCAGGTCTTTGCCAGCCGGAATCTTGCTGTAGCTCATTGGGCGTTGCCCCCGTAGTTGACCAAAAACACTTGGCCGGATTGACCAAAAAGTGGCGGCGATTATAGGCACATTCCTACGCCGACGCCACGTACCAGAAGTCGTGCAGACCTTAGTCGTGCGCCTGATAGACCGGGTCTGTGGCCTGAAGTTGCCGCAGCCTGCCCAACGGATCCTGCCGGTAGAAAAGCTGCAGTTGCAAGTAGACCTGTGGATAAGCCTCGTGGAGCAGATCCGGGGCGCTGAAGAAGTATTCGCTGGTGACGGCGAAGAACTCGGCGGGGTTTTCCGCGGCGTACGGGTCGATGGCGGTTTCGACGTCGGGATCGCGGTCAAGTTGGCGGTTGAGGTCATCGTAGGCGTGTTGCATGACCTCGGCCCAGTCGCTGACGCGCATGTCGGCGTGCAGCGGCGGCAGGCCGTTGGCGTCGCCGTTGAGCATGTCGAGTTTGTGCGCCAGCTCGTGGATCACCAGGTTGTAGCCTTCCCAGCCACCACTGGCCATCACCCCCGGCCAGGCGAGGATCACCGGCCCCTGTTGCCAGGCTTCGCCGCTGTGCTCGCCGTCCCACTCGTGTTCGATGCCGCTGGCGTCGCGATGGCGCTGCGGGCTGAGGAAGTCGTCGGGGTAAAGGATGATTTCGTGAAAGCCCTGATACCAGTTCAGGTCGCCCAGATTGAGCAGCGGCAACTGTGCCTGCGCGGCGAGCAGCAGGCGCTGTTCCTGATGCAGTTCGACGCCGGGCAGGGCGGTCAGGTGTTTGTCTTCGAGAAACAGCACGCTGGCTTCACGCAGCCACTGGTCCTCGGCGGCGCTGATGCCGTCGAGGAAGCTCAGATGGTGGCGCACCCGTTGC
This sequence comes from Pseudomonas sp. Eth.TT006, assembly GCF_054456575.1. NCBI lineage: Bacteria > Pseudomonadati > Pseudomonadota > Gammaproteobacteria > Pseudomonadales > Pseudomonadaceae > Pseudomonas > Pseudomonas sp. Eth.TT006. The sequence continues at coordinate 102,063 of NZ_JBTJEN010000016.1, forward strand.
CACAGGTCGTCGGCAATCGGGTGCCTGGCCAGGATGCGCCGGCGACGCCAGGCGCTCAGGGACCACATCGGCTCAGCGGGTTTCGACTTTGGCGCCGCCGAAACGGCTGCGCACTACACCGATGATCATCGGGATCAGCGACAGCAGAATGATCCCGACCACCAGTAGCGACAGGTTCTTCTTGATAAAGGGCACGTTGCCGAAGAAGTAACCCAGGGTCACCAGACCGCCGACCCAGAGGATGGTGCCGAGTACGCTGAAGGCGAAGAAACGCGGGTAAGGCATTCTGCCGACACCGGCGACGAACGGCGCAAACGTGCGGATGATCGGCAGGAAACGCGCCAGCGTCACAGTTTTGCCGCCGTGCTTGTCGTAGAAATCGTGGGTCTTCTGCAGGTAGTCGCGGCGGAAGATTTTTGAATTCGGGTTACTGAAGAGTTTTTCCCCCGCGGTTCGCCCGATCACGTAGTTGGTGCTGTCGCCGAGGATGGCCGCGAGCATCAGCAGGCCGCCCAGCAGCACCGGGTCCATGCCACCGCCCGCCGCCACGGCACCGGCGATGAACAGCAGCGAGTCGCCCGGCAGGAACGGCATCACCACCAGACCGGTTTCACAGAAGATGACAGCGAACAGAATCGCGTAGATCCACGGCCCGTAGTTGGTGACCAGCAAATCGAGGTACACGTCGAGATGCAGAATAAGGTCGAGCGGGTTGAAATCCATGGAGGCACCTGTGGTGACGGCCCGACTCGGCAGGCCTGTGCGAATGATTTGGGCGTAAGCCTACAGCGGGGTGTAGTTTTTCTTACAAGCCGGAAAGCTCGGGATTATACGGTCTGAGAGGTGAAAAGCGCGTTGGTTTTGTAGCGGGGGATGTCGGGGTGTGAAGATTTGTCAGGTGGGTGTTGAGTTGGTTGTTACAGGTAGAGCACCAGGCAAAAGTCAAAAGATCGCAGCCTTCGGCAGCTCCTACAGGGGGGAACGTATTCCAGTGCAGGAGCTGCCGAAGGCTGCGATCTTTTGATTCAGAGCTCTTCGCTGATCGGCAACACGTAGTTCTTGAACTCGGTGTCTTCCTTGAAGCCGATGGATTCGTAGGTCTTCTGCGCCACTTCGTTATCGGCACTGGTGGAGACGCGCATGCGCACGGCCTGGGTTTCCTTGGCCATTTTCTTCGCGGTGCGGATCAGGTTGTCGGCCACCAGCTGGCGGCGGGCGTCTTCGGCGACATAGATGTCGTTGAGGATCCACACGCGCTTGAGCGACAGCGAGGAGAAGCTTGGATACAGCTGGCAGAAGCCCATCAGCTTCTTGTCGTCATCGTCGGCCAAGGCCAGATAGATCACCGATTCCTTGCGGCGCAGGCGTTTTTCCAGGAACGCCCGGGAGGAATCCGGGTAAGGCAGGGAGCCGTAGAACTCGCGATATTTGACGAACAACGGGGTCAGCAAATCCAGGTGTTCGAGGGTCGCTTGAATAATCCGCATGATAGGTCTCGTCTTCAAGTGGCTGTCTTCAACTGCTCTGACGGCGATGGGAAACCCTGGCGGCCGTGCGTCGATCCTGCCTGAAAGCAGCGCAGAAACGCAATGCGGAACCGGTTCAGGTGGTGGACGGGCCCAGCAGGAAATTTCCCTTCATGTCCGTAGCGGCGTCCGACTCCAGGGTCTGCACCTGTGCCTCATCCTTCAGATTGACCCCCGACAATTGCCGGCGGCAGGCCTCGCGCATCAGATACAGCAGGCGATGCGCCGCCATGCCGTAGCTCAAGCCTTCAAGCCGCACGTTGGAGATGCAATTGCGGTAGGCATCGGTCAACCCGACCTTGGGATTGTAGGTGAAATACAAACCCAGACTGTCGGGCGAGCTGAGGCCCGGGCGCTCGCCGATCAGCATCACCACCATTTTGGCCCCGAGCAACTGGCCGATTTCGTCACCGACGGCGACCCGGCCCTGTTCCACCAGCACCACCGGGGCCAGTGACCAGCCATCGGCGCTCATCTGTTCTTCCAGGCGGGTCAGAAACGGCAAGGTATGCCGATGCACCGCCAGCGCCGACAGGCCGTCCGCCACCACAATCACCAGATCGACGCCACCCGGATGCGCTTGCGCGTACTCACGCAGGCGCTGCGCCGACTTCTCGCTGAGCTTGCGCCCCAGATCCGGCCTTTGCAGGTAGCTGTTGCGATCGGTCGCCGCGCTGTGCAGCAACAGGCTCTCGCGTCCGCGTTCGCTGAGTTGCGCGCTGAGCCCGGCATGATCGAACGGAAGATGCACCGCATCCCGTGCTTGCGCATGAGCGAACTGGAAATCCAGCTGCGCGCTGGTCGGCAGGCTGGTGCCGGTGCGGCCGAGGGCGATACGCGCCGGGGTCAGGCGACGCAGTTCCAGCCACGGGTTTTGCGGATCGACAGGTAGTTTTTCCATCACACTCCTCCCAGTTGCGCCAATGCCTGGCGGAAGGCCGGCGGCAGGTTGTTGCCAAAGCGAACCTTGCCGTCCGCCTGGGTGAAGATGCCCATGTTCGCCAGCCACTGCTCGAACTCCGGCGCCGGTTTCAGGCCCAGGGTCTGGCGCGCGTAGAGCGCATCGTGGAACGAGGTGGTCTGGTAATTGAGCATGATGTCGTCGGAACCGGGGATGCCCATGATGAAGTTGATCCCGGCAACCCCCAGAAGGGTCAGCAGGGTGTCCATGTCATCCTGATCGGCTTCGGCGTGGTTGGTGTAGCAGATGTCGCAGCCCATCGGCACGCCGAGCAACTTGCCGCAAAAATGGTCTTCGAGCCCGGCGCGGATGATCTGTTTGCCGTTGTACAGGTATTCCGGGCCGATGAAGCCGACCACGGTGTTCACCAGAAACGGCTTGAAATGCCGCGCCACGGCGTAAGCGCGGGTTTCGCAGGTCTGCTGATCGACACCGTGATGGGCGTTGGCCGACAGCGCGCTGCCCTGACCGGTCTCGAAATACATCAGGTTCTGCCCGAGCGTGCCGCGCTTGAGGCTCAGCCCGGCGTCGTAACCTTCCTGCAGCACATTGAGGTTGATGCCGAAACTGGCGTTGGCCGCTTCGGTGCCGGCGATCGACTGAAACACCAGATCCAGCGGCACGCCACGGTTGATTGCCTCGATCGAGGTGGTGACGTGGGTCAGCACGCAGGCCTGGGTCGGGATGTCGTAGCGCTGGATGATCGCATCGAGCATTTCCAGCATCGCGCAGATCGAGGCGATGCTGTCAGTGGCCGGGTTGATGCCGATCATCGCGTCGCCGTTGCCGTACAGCAGGCCGTCGAGAATGCTCGCGGCGATGCCGGACGGCTCGTCGGTCGGATGGTTCGGTTGCAGGCGGGTCGACAGGCGCCCGCGCAGACCGAGGGTGCCGCGAAATTTCGTCACCACGCGGATCTTCTGCGCCACCAACACCAGATCCTGCACGCGCATGATCTTCGACACGGCGGCGACCATTTCCGGGGTCAGGCCCGGGGCGAGGGCGCGCAGGCTGGTTTCATCGGCGGCGTCGCTGAGCAACCAGTCGCGGAAACCACCGACGGTGAGGTGGCTGACCACGGCGAAGGCCTGTTTGTCGTGGGTGTCGATGATGAGTCGGGTGACTTCATCGGCTTCGTAGGGAATCAGCGCCTCCTGCAGAAAGTGCGTCAGCGGGATGTCGGCCAAGGCCATTTGCGCGGCCACGCGTTCGCCGTCATTGAGCGCGGCGACGCCGGCCAGAAAATCCCCGGAGCGCGCCGGGCTGGCCTTGGCCATGACGTCCTTGAGGCTGTCGAAGCGATAGGTCTGGGCGCCGACGGAATGGGCAAATGCGGCCATGGGGCGGTGTCCTCCTGATTCTGTGGATAACTCGGTCCTTTGTGGGAGCGGGCTTGCTCGCGAAGGCGTCGTGCCAAACGACATGGTTGTTGGATGACACACCGCATTCGCGAGCAAGCCCGCTCCCACACGGGATCTTCATGCACTTCTATATAGCGGGCACCGGGCGACAGGCCCAGTGCCGGTGCAACTAGATACCTTCGAGCATAGCGTCTGCCGGGGCTTCGGCGCGTTGCTTGGCGGTCAGCTGGAAGTACAGGTAGCCAGCCGCCATGAAGCCCAGGAATACACAGCCGATCAGCGTGTTGAACCACGCCATCGCCACCAGGCACACCAGCGCCAGGAAAAGTGCAATCGCCGGCACCACCGGGTAGCCCGGGGCGCGGAAGGTGCGTTCCAGCTTCGGTTCGGTTTTGCGCAGTTTGAACAGGCTGAGCATGCTGATGATGTACATCACGATTGCACCGAACACCGACATGGTGATCATCGCCGCGGTCAGGGTCATGCCCTGCAGATTGACCAGGCCGTCGCTGTAGATCGCCGCGATGCCGATCACCCCACCGGCCAGAATCGCCCGGTGCGGGGTGTGGAAGCGCGACAGCTTGGCCAGGCTTTTCGGCAGGTAACCGGCGCGGGCGAGGGCGAAGAACTGCCGCGAGTAACCGAGGATGATCCCGTGGAAACTCGCCACCAGACCGAACAGGCCGATCCACACCAGCATGTGCATCCACGTCGAGTTGTGGCCGACCACGGCTTTCATCGCCTGTGGCAGCGGGTCATTGATGTTCGACAGCTGGCGCCAGTCGCCGACGCCGCCGGCCATGACCATCACGCCGATGGCGAGGAACACCAGGGTCAGAATGCCGCTGACGTAGGCTCGGGGAATCGTGCGTTTCGGGTCCTTGGCTTCTTCGGCCGCCATGGCCGCGCCTTCGATGGCGAGGAAGAACCAGATCGCGAACGGAATTGCCGCGAAGATTCCGGGGATCGAACCCAGGGTGAATTCGTTGGAGCCCGACCAGCCGTTGAGCACGAAGTTGCTGAAGCTGAAGCCCGGTGCGACCACGCCCATGAACACCAGCAGTTCGGCGACTGCCAGCACGGTGACCACCAGTTCAAAAGTCGCGGCGATGCTGACGCCGAGGATGTTCAGGGTCATGAACACGAAATACGCGCCGACCGCCGCGATCTTCGGATCAAGTTCCGGGTATTGCACGTTGAGATAGGCACCGATCGCCATGGCGATGGCCGGCGGGGCGAACACGAATTCGATCAGGGTGGCGATGCCGGCAATCAGCCCGCCTTTCTCGCCGAACGCCCGCCGGCTGTAGGCAAACGGCCCGCCCGCGTGAGGAATCGCGGTGGTCAGTTCGGTGAAACTGAAGATGAAGCAGGTGTACATGGTCGCGACCATCAGCGCCGTGACCAGAAAACCGAGGGTGCCGGCAGTGCCCCAGCCGTAACTCCAGCCGAAGTATTCGCCGGAAATCACCAGGCCGACGGCAATGCCCCAGAGGTGCAGGGTGCCGAGTGTGGGTTTGAGCTGTGTGGTGGAAGTCATAAGTCCTCGCTGTTTTTTATTGTTCGATCTGTTGGACTTTCGGGTGCACGGGTTGGGTGGATGGATGCTGTTCACGCAGCGGCAGTGTTCGTGCAAAACCTGAATGACGGGTACGCAAGGGCCGTGCCAGAGCGGCCAGGCCTATGAGTTGTGTCATTGAGGACGCCTTCGCGAGCAAGCCCGCTCCCACATTGGATTTGTGCTGTATCCAACAGTGTGGGCCGACGCACGTCCCCTGTGGGAGCTGGCTTGCCAGCGATAGCTATTTGGAGGGCAACACAGAATCGTCTGTGTCGCCCAGGGTTTTAGAAGAAACCCAACGGATTGATGTCGTAGCTGACCAGCAGGTTTTTGGTCTGTTGATAGTGATCGAGCATCATCTTGTGAGTCTCACGGCCGACGCCGGACTTTTTGTATCCGCCGAACGCAGCGTGCGCCGGGTACAGGTGATAGCAGTTGGTCCAGACGCGACCGGCCTTGATCGCGCGGCCCATGCGGTAGGCGCGGTTGATGTCGCGGGTCCACAGGCCGGCGCCGAGGCCGAACTCGGTGTCGTTGGCGATCGCCAGAGCTTCGGCTTCGTCCTTGAAGGTGGTGATGCTCACTACCGGGCCAAAGATTTCTTCCTGGAACACGCGCATCTTGTTGGTGCCCTTGAGCAGGGTCGGCTGGATGTAATACCCGGTCGCCAGACTGCCCTCGAGTTTTTCCACCTTGCCGCCGGTCAGCAGCTCGGCGCCTTCGCCCTTGGCGATTTCCAGGTACGAAAGGATCTTGTCGAATTGCTGCTCGGATGCCTGCGCGCCGACCATGGTGTCGGTGTCCAGCGGATCGCCGCGTTTGATCTGGCTGACTTTCTTCATCACCGCTTGCATGAATTCGTCGTAGATCGATTCCTGTACCAGCGCCCGCGATGGGCAGGTGCACACTTCGCCCTGGTTGAAGAACGCCAGCACCAGACCTTCAGCGGCTTTTTCGATGAAGCTTGGCTCGGCCTGCATGATGTCCTCGAAGAAGATGTTCGGCGATTTGCCGCCCAGTTCCACGGTGGACGGAATGATGTTTTCAGCCGCGCATTTCATGATGTGCGAACCGACCGGGGTCGAGCCGGTAAACGCGATCTTGGCAATGCGCTTGCTGGTGGCCAGCGCTTCGCCGGCCTCTTTGCCGAAACCTTGCACGACGTTGAGCACGCCCGGCGGCAGCAGATCACCGATCAGCTCCATCAGCACGCAGATGCCCAGCGGCGTCTGCTCGGCAGGTTTGAGCACCACGCAGTTGCCGGCGGCCAGCGCCGGGGCGAGTTTCCATGCGGCCATCAGCAGCGGGAAGTTCCACGGAATGATCTGGCCGACCACGCCCAGCGGTTCATGGATGTGATAGGCCACGGTGTTGCCGTCGATCTCGGCAGCGCTGCCTTCCTGGGCACGCAGGCACCCGGCGAAGTAGCGGAAATGGTCGGCGGCCAGCGGAATGTCGGCGTTAAGGGTTTCGCGGATGGCTTTGCCGTTGTCCCAGGTTTCGGTGATCGCCAGCAGTTCGAGGTTCTGTTCGATGCGGTCGGCGATTTTCAGCAGGATCAGCGAGCGCGCCTGCACCGAGGTCGCGCCCCACGCGTCGGCAGCGGCGTGGGCGGCGTCCAGGGCTTTGTCGATGTCTTCGGCAGTGGAGCGGGGGAATTCGGCAATCGGCTGGCCATTCACTGGCGAGGTATTGGTGAAGTACTGACCTTTGACAGGCGCGACAAACTCGCCGCCGATGTAGTTACCGTACTTGCTCTTGAACGAGACTTTGGCGCCTTCAGTACCGGGGTGAGCGTAACGCATGATGATGTTCTCCTTGGCTTTGTACTTATTAGAGAAACGCGCAAGTGCGCTTGGTATAAGCGTAGAGCAAAGGTCGGGCCACTGCCGTGCAGGGCTGGCAAATCAAGGCCTTGCGGATTTTTGGTCTGACCGGCGGGCAATGCCTGTGATGGTTGCGGTACAGCGGGGGTGACAGTGTGTACCGCTTTTGGCACAGCCCGTGACCGGCCAGTCTTGCCAGCATTGCAATGGCCGTGCGGCTGGAGGATGCTGACTGCAAATCGCCCAGATGCACCTTTGTGGCGAGGGGATTTATCCCCGATGGGTTGCGAAGCGACCCCGATCAAAACACCAGAGATTCACCGCATACACCGGATTCACGACTGCTGCGCAGCCGATCGGGGATAAATCCCCTCACCACAAGGTATGTGCCCGCCAATAAAAGAGGCGGCACTGATCTCGGGGAGAATAATAAGAAATGCACGACAACCATTTGAGTCGCCATGCCCAACAGGTGCTAACAGTGACCCAGGGCAAGCCGCACCTGCACGGGCCCGGTGCCGATCCGTCGATTGCCCGCTCGTGGCTGCGCTGTCTTGAGGACTATCACCTGGACCCGGCCCTGGCCATGGCGCCCACCGTGCTGGAACACGGGCGCGTGTTGGAAAGCCGCGAGCGCCTGCAACAGGTGTTGCAGATCGCCGGCAATGAAATGAGCAGCCTGCATCAACAACTGTCCGGCGCTGGCCACGCGGTGCTGCTAACCGATGCGCGCGGGGTGATCCTCAACTGCGTCACCGCTCCCGCCGAACGCAAGATTTTCGAACGCGCCGGTCTCTGGCTCGGCGCCGACTGGAGCGAAGCCTGCGAAGGCACTAACGGCATCGGTACCTGCCTGGTCGAGCGTCAGGCGCTGACCATTCACCAGGACGAACACTTTCGCGGGCGCCACACCGGCCTGACCTGCTCGGCGAGTCCGGTGTTCGATCCGCACGGCGAATTGCTCGCAGTGCTCGACGTGTCCTCGGCGCGCCACGACGTATCGCGACAAAGCCAGTTCCACACCATGGCGCTGGTCAACCTCTCGGCGAAGATGATCGAGAGCTGCTATTTCCTGCGTTGCTTCGATAACCAATGGTTGCTGCGTTTTCATCTGCAGGCCGAATCGGTCGGCCTGTTCAGCGAAGGTCTGCTGGCATTTGACGGCGAAGGGCGGATCAGTGCGGTCAACCAGAGTGCGCTGAACCTGCTGGGACAGGTTCGCGGTGGCTTGCTCGGCAAACCGGTGGAAACGTTCTTCGATTGCTCGCTGGATGAACTGCTTGGTCGCGCCAGCGCCAATGCCAGCGCCAGTTGGCCACTGCGCACCCGCGATGGCCGGCACCTGTTTGCCCTGTTGCGCGGCGAATCGCGCAAACCGCTGCCAAGCACACCGGCCCCGGTGGTGACCAAGGCGCAACCGTTGGCGGGCATTTGCCTTGGTGACGCGGCACTGCAAGCGGATTTTCGCAAGGCGCTGCGGGTGTTCGAGCGTGACGTGCCGCTGCTGATCAACGGCGAAACCGGTTCCGGCAAAGAAGCCTTCGCCAAGGCGGTGCATCACGCCAGCCAGCGTGCCAGCAAAGCCTTCGTCGCCCTTAACTGCGCGGCGATTCCTGAAAGCCTGATCGAGAGCGAACTGTTCGGCTATCGCGGCGGCAGTTTTACCGGCGCGCGCAAGGATGGCATGCGCGGCAAGTTGCAACAGGCCGATGGCGGCACGCTGTTTCTCGATGAAATCGGCGACATGCCGCTGGCGCTGCAGACCCGTTTGCTGCGGGTGCTGGAAGACCGCCAAGTGGTGCCGATTGGCGGCGAGCCTGAGGCGGTCAACGTGCGGATCATCAGCGCCACCCACCGCAATCTGCTGGAACGGGTCGAAGACGGCAGTTTCCGCGAAGACCTGTATTACCGGCTCAACGGCCTCGAAGTCGCGCTGCCGGCGTTGCGCGAGCGCAGCGACAAGGCGCAATTGCTGGATTTCCTGCTGGCCGAGGAGGCAGCCGGGGAAGTGATCGTGATCGACGAACCGGCGCGCCAGGCGTTACTGGCCTTCAACTGGCCGGGCAACGTGCGCCAGTTGCGCAATGTCCTGCGTACGCTGGCGGCGTTGTGCGATGACGGGCGGATCGGGCTGGAGGATTTGCCGGCGATGATTCGGCAGGCACAGCCGGCGCAGGAGCCGATGCCCTCCGAGTCCGAACATCCACTGGCGGACGCCGAACGTCTGGCGTTGCTCGGTGTGCTGGAGCAGACCCGCTGGCACATGACCCACACCGCCGAGCAGCTCGGCATCAGCCGCAATACGCTCTATAGAAAGCTGCGCAAACATGGAATTGAGCGCCGTGCCAGCTAGAAGCCCCTCACCCTAACCCTCTCCCCGAGGGAGAGGGGACTGACCGCGGTGATCTGGATATTTACGCCGACCTGAGTTGTCGAGTCGAACTCAGGCTTTGCAAGCGGCCGAAGTCGGCTCCCTCTCCCTCGGGAGAGGGCTGGGGTGAGGGGCCGCAATCCACAGGCGAGCCAAAATGCCAGGTCCACCCAGCCCCGCCCCTCACCTAAAGAGTGCGATTTTTCCCACCCTACGCTAACCTGCGGCCATGTTTTACGAGGTCGACTATGCACATTCATATTCTGGGTATCTGCGGGACTTTCATGGGCTCGATGGCGGTTCTGGCCAAAGAGCTGGGGCATCACGTGACGGGCTCCGATGCCAACGTCTATCCGCCGATGAGCACGCAGCTTGAGGCCCAGGGCATTCAACTGACTCAAGGCTACGACCCGGCCCAGCTCGATCCGGCGCCGGATCTGGTAGTGATCGGCAACGCCATGTCCCGCGGCAACCCGGCGGTGGAATATGTGCTGAACAAGGGCCTGCCGTATGTCTCCGGCCCGCAATGGCTGGCTGATCATGTGCTGCAAGGTCGCTGGGTGCTGGCGGTTGCCGGTACGCACGGCAAGACCACCACCAGCAGCATGCTCGCCTGGGTCCTGGAGCACGCCGGGATGAGCCCGGGCTTTCTGATCGGTGGCGTGCCGCAGAATTTCTCGGTGTCCGCGCGTCTGGGCGGCACGCCGTTCTTCGTGATCGAGGCGGACGAATACGACAGCGCATTCTTCGACAAGCGTTCGAAATTCGTCCACTACCGCCCGCGCACCGCGATCCTGAATAACCTTGAGTTCGATCACGCGGACATCTTCCCTGATCTGCCGGCGATCGAGCGGCAGTTCCACCATCTTGTGCGGACCATTCCGAGTGAAGGTCTGGTGATTCATCCGACCACCGAGCCGGCCTTGCAGCGCGTGATCGAAATGGGCTGCTGGACCCCGGTGCAGACCACCGGTGCCGGCGGTCAGTGGCAGGTCAAGTTGCTCAAGGATGACGGTTCGGCGTTCGAGGTAATGTTCGAGGGCGTGTCCCAAGGCACCGTCGAATGGGAGTTGACCGGTCAGCACAACGTCGCCAACGCCTTGGCTGCTTTGGCGGCGGCGCGGCATGTCGGTGTGGTGCCGTCGATGGGCATCGCCGGGTTGAGTGCGTTCAAGAACGTCAAACGGCGGATGGAAAAAGTCGCCGAGGTGCGCGGCATCACCATTTACGATGACTTCGCTCACCACCCGACCGCCATCGCCACCACCCTCGATGGCCTGCGCAAACGCATTGGCGACGCGCCGCTGATCGCGATCATCGAGCCGCGTTCCAACTCGATGAAGCTCGGCGCGCACCGTGACGGTCTGCCGGACAGCGTGGTCGATGCCGATCAGGTGATCTGGTACGCCCCGGCCAACCTCGGCTGGGATCTGGCGGGCACCGCCGCGCTATGCACGGTGCCGTCGATTGTCAGCGATTCGCTGGAAGGCATTATCGAGCGCGTGAAGAGCCAGGCCCAGCCCGGCACCCACGTGGTGATCATGAGCAACGGCGGCTTCGGCGGCCTGCACGGCAAACTCGCCGAGGCGCTGAAATGAACACGTATTCCCAGAACGGCGGGCCGGAACGCATCACCCTGGCGATGACCGGCGCGTCCGGCGCGCAGTACGGTTTGCGCCTGCTCGACTGCCTGGTACGCGAAGATCGCGAGGTACATTTCCTGATCTCCAAGGCCGCGCAATTGGTGATGGCTACCGAGACCGACGTCTCGCTGCCGGCCAAACCGCAGATGATGCAGGCGTTCCTTACCGAGTACACCGGCGCCGCCGCCGGGCAGATCCGCGTGTACGGCAAGGAAGACTGGATGTCGCCGGTGGCCTCGGGCTCCGGCGCGCCGGCGGCGATGGTCGTGGTGCCGTGTTCCACCGGCACCTTGTCGGCGATTGCCACCGGCGCTTGCAACAATCTGATCGAGCGCGCTGCGGACGTGACCCTGAAAGAGCGCCGGCAACTGATTCTGGTGCCGCGCGAGGCGCCGTACTCGAGCATTCATCTGGAGCACATGCTCAAGTTGTCGAACATGGGCGTGACCATCCTGCCGGCCTCGCCGGGCTTCTATCACCAGCCGCAGACCATCGACGACCTGATCGATTTCGTCGTGGCACGGATCCTCAATCTGCTGGGCATTGCGCAGGACATGCTGCCGCGCTGGGGTGAGCATCATCTGAGCAGCGATGAATAAGCTGCTGACGCTGCTGCTGGCCCTGCAACTGGCCGGCTGCGCCACCGCGCGCACCCTGGATGCGGCCAAGCCGGGCGCACCGGTGGTGTACTCCGGGACGCGTCTGGATCTGTATGCGATGAATGGCGGTTGCTGCTCGATGGACCGCTTCGGGGCCGAGGCGCCGAGCTATCCGGGAGTGGATCTGCCGGCCAGTGCCTTGCTCGATACGCTGTTGTTGCCGTTGTCGCTGCTGACCGTGATCGGCGTGGGATTTCAGGCGACTGGCGGATTGTAAAGATCAAAAGATCGCAGCCTTCGGCAGCTCCTACAGGGCTAACAGATATCCCCTGTAGGAGCTGCCGCAGGCTGCGATCTTTTGATTTTGGGAGTACTGCGCACTCCATTCGCGAGCAAGCCCGCTCCCACAGGGCGACGCGGTGCAAATGTGGGAGCGAGCTTGCTCGCGAAAGATTTTTGTGGATTGCAGGTGATTACTTGCCGAGCTTCCTCAGCTCATCCGACTCGACAATCCGCACGCCATCCTGCTCCTCAAGCGCCAGCCGCCACATCGCCCGCGCCAGTTGGCAGGCTTCGATGCCGCGGTATTTGCCGGGAATCAATTTCGACAGCGGCCCGGCCAGTTGCTCGGCCAGGCGTGGTTCGGTGCGTTCGCCCAGCAGCAGCGACGGCCGGCAGATGGTCAGTTGCGGCCAGTTCTGCGCGCGCAGCGCCTGTTCCATTTCGCCTTTGACGCGGTTGTAGAAAATCGATGATTGCGGATCGGCACCCAGCGCACTGATCACGATCAGGTGCCGTGCGCCCATCTCCCGCGCGCGTTTGGCGAATGCCACGACCATGTCCAGATCGACCGCGCGGAACGCCGCTTCCGAGCCGGCCTGTTTGATCGTGGTGCCGAGGCAGCAGTAGGCGATATCGACGCGACCACTGAGTTGCGGCAAAAACGCCTGGGGGTCGCCCACCGGGTTTTCCAGGTGTGGATGTTCGGCCAACGGCCGCCGCGACGGGGCGAGCACGCGGGTGATCGTCGGCTCGTTGAGCAAACGGTCGAGCAGGTGTTCACCGGTCAGTCCGGTGGCTCCGGCAAGCAATACGTGCTGAGGCGTCAAGTACATAGTGTCTCTCCCTTGATACTGTTCAGCTTAGTTGCTGTTTATCGCTCCGTCGTTCAATGCAGCACTTTGCAACGCTTTTCGGGCTTGCTGTTTGCGCAGCAGTTGCCAATGTGACAGCACGGTTTTCGGCGCCCAGATCTGCGGCTCCGAGGCTTCGAAATTGTCCGCCAGTTCTCGTTCGGCAACCGTGGCCTTGGCCAGTTTGAACGCCTGTTCGAGGTCGTCGGTCTGGTTCAGCGCCTGGGCAAACAAGGCATCGCCGAAGTAAGTGAAGTTGGCTTCTTCCGAACAGCCGAACGACACCCGATCGGCCCGCGAGGCGGTCATGATCAGGGTACGCTCATCTTTCAGCGCGGGGATGAAACCGCCGGAGTAGCACGATGAAATCACGATCACCTTGTCGCGGTTTTTCAGCGGCGCGAGCACAGCGGCGAGTTCATCAGCGGGCAGGTCGGCCAGCTCCATGCGCGGCTGATCGAGCACCAGTTCGTGTTCAGCGGTGCCGTGGCTCGTCAGGTAAATGAAGATCAGGTCTTCCGGCCCGCTGCGTTCGGCCAGGGTCTGCGCGGCGCGGCGCAGGTTTTCGCGGGTGGCCATCGGCCGGTCGGCGAGATGGTCGCGGTGGTTGACCAGACGAATCTGGCCGTAGGCACCGAAACGCGTGGTGAGCATGTTGGCGACGTAGTCGGCCTCGCGCAGAAAGACGCTTTGCTTGCCGTCGCCGCCCAGGGTCAGGGTGTACAGCTCCACCGCCGGGGTCGAGGCGGGCACGGCGGCCAGTGCGTCATCCAGCAGGCGGCCTTGGGCCAGCAGGCCGAGTTCGAGGGTGTCGGGCAACAGCTTGCCATCGGCATCCCGTACGCGCTGGCCGTTGATCCAGGTGCCGCTGAGCACGCTGCCATCGGTCAGCACCAGCGTGCCGCGCCCGGAGTAGCTGTCGCTGTCGAATCCGCCGATGTAGAAACTGCCGTCGGACAGGTTCAAGCGACCCTGACCGCTGAAGCGCCAGTCATTGAAGTAACCGGTGTAATGGCTGCCGTCGGCGCCGATCAGTTCGCCCTTGCCGGTCAGCGCGCCTTCCTTGAACTGGCCGAGCCAGACATCGCCGTCGGCGTTTTCATAGCGGCCCTTGCCGTGCAACTGGCTGTTCTTGAAGCCGCCGACATAGATGTCGCCGTCGGCGCTGTTGAAAGTGCCGTTGCCTTCGAGCTGACCGTTGACGAAGTGACCGCTGAACGTATTGCCGCTGGCGTCGCCGCGCTGGCCTTCGCCGTTGGGTTTGCCGTGGGCGAACTGGCCCTGATAGGAACTGCCGTCGTCCATTTCCAGCCGGCCCAGCCCGGAATACTGGTCAGCCTTGAACTCGCCACGGTAGGTCATGGCGTTTTCCTTGAGGGTGCCTTCGCCATCGCGCCGGCCCTGTTTGAAGCCGCCGGTGTAGCTGCTGGCGTTGGTGGTCAGGCTGCCCTGGCCATCGAACAGTCCCTGCTGGAACTGGCCACGATAGACCTCGCCATTGCTGCCGTGCCACTCACCCTGGCCATGCCATTGACCCTTGTCGAACTGCCCGGCGTACCAGCTGCCGTTGGGGTAGTCGACGCGGCCCTGGCCTTGCAGCAAGCCGTTGACCAGCTCGCCACGATAGCGTCCGCCGTCCGGCAGGCGCGCGTCCGGCGGCAACAGCGATTCGCCGTCGCCGCACGCGGAGAGCATCAGGGTCAGGGCAAGCGGTGCAAGAGTAGCGAGTGGGCGCATAGCGGGATCCGGGCAATTAGGCGACCGAGTATGCCGCAGCTATGTGACCTATTGCAGCCGGTAAAAGCAGTGTTGACGCGAAACAGCGTGCGCTGCTTCGCATCCAGAACCCTCAGACGAAGCACAGCGACAGCGGTTCGGCGATATAGGCCGGTTTCTCCGAGCCCTCTATCTCCAGCGTGGCGGTGGCCTTGAGCAGCCATTGACCGGGTTTCTTTTCGGTCACTTCGGCCAGATCGACCTTCAGCCGAACCCTGGAATCGACCTTCACCGGCTGGATGAAACGCACGCTGTCCAGCCCATAGTTGACCACCATCTTCAGGCCTTGCGGCAGCACGAGGATGTCTTCCATCAGCTTCGGGATCAGCGACAGCGACAGGAAACCATGAGCAATGGTGCTGCCAAATGGCGTTTGCGCGGCTTTGACCGGATCGACGTGGATGAACTGATAATCCCCGGTGGCTTCGGCGAACAGGTTGATGCGCGCCTGATCGATGGTTAGCCATTCGGAACGTCCGAGTTCCTTGCCGACATAATCTTTGAGCTCTGCAACGGGAACATAGGGCATTGAGACTCTCCTTGGGTTCATCGGTTTTATAGTTTTTCAGGTGGGCATTCGCCCGCCCTGCGAACCACTGTAGATCATCATGGCGATTTGCTCCGGTCAACCGACCATGCTGTTGGCGAATGCCGATCCATAGCGCTGGCGTGCTTATAATGCCGGGGACTTGCGCGGGGAGATGTCTGATGTTGTTACGTGGCCTGACCATGCTGGTGCTGTTCCAACTGCTCGGCACGGCACTCAACCATTTGCTGTTGCCGGTGCTGCCTGGGCCGATCATCGGCCTGCTGCTGTTGCTGGGGTTTCTGATCATTCGCGGTGAAGTCGGTGAACCGTTGAATCTCGCGGCCGGCAGTCTGCTGCGCTATCTGCCACTGCTGCTGGTGCCGCCGGCGGTGGGTGTGATGGTGTATGCGAAAGATATCGCCGCAGATTTCTGGGCGATTGTCGGCGCGCTGGTGTTGTCGCTGATTCTGTCGATGGCCTTCGCCGGGGTGCTGATGCAGCGCCTGGTCAAGCGCCACACGCACCGGTCGGAGGAGTCCTGATGCTGTTCGACTGGCAAGGGGCGTGGGCCTCGGTGATTCATCATCCGCTGTTCGGCATCGGCATCACCCTCGGTGCCTATCAACTGGTGCTGGCGGCGTTCGAGAAAACCCGCTGGATCTTTCTGCAACCGGTGCTGGTCTCCATGCTATTGCTGATCGGCGTGCTGGTCGGCTGCGGCCTGACCTACGCCGAGTACCGCAAGAGCACCGAGATCCTCAGCATTCTGCTGGGCCCGGCGACGGTGGCGCTGGCGGTGCCGCTGTATCTCAACCTCAAGCGTATCCGCCAATTGTTCTGGCCGATTTTTACTACGCTGGTGATAGGCGGGGTGGTCGCCACGGGCATGGGCGTGTTGCTCGGCTGGTGGTTCGGTGCCGAGCATATGATTCTGATGACCATGGCGCCGAAATCGGTGACTTCGCCGATTGCCATGCTGGTGGCCGAGCAGATCGGCGGTGTCGCGGCGCTGGCGGCGGTGTTCGTGTTGATCACCGGGGTGATCGGCGCGATCTTCGGTCCGGCGCTGCTGACCCGCCTTGGCGTGCACAGCCCGGAGGCGCGCGGCATGGCGCTGGGGATGACTGCACACGCGGTCGGTACCTCGGTGGCGCTGCAGGAAAGCGATGAGTGCGGCGCCTTTGCGGCGCTGGCGATGAGTCTGATGGGCGTGGCCACGGCGGTGTTCCTGCCGTTGGCGGTGTCGATGGTGGTTTAAGGAAATGTCTATGAGTCTGCCGCTGTTCCCGCTGAACACAGTGCTGTTTCCCGGCTGCAACCTCGACTTGCAGATTTTCGAGGCGCGCTACCTGGACATGATCGGCCGCTGCATGAAGCAGGGCGTCGGTTTCGGTGTGGTGTGCATCCTCGACGGCCACGAAGTCGGCGTCGCGCCGGAAGGCTTCGCCCTGGTCGGTTGCGAAGCGCGGATCACCGATTTCCAGCAGCAGGACAATGGTCTGCTGGGGATTCGGGTGCAGGGCGGGCGCCGCTTCACGGTGTTGCGTACCGAGGTGCAGCGCGATCAGTTGATTCTCGCCGACGTCGAGTGGCTGGACGACGAGCCGGAGCAGCCGTTGCAGGATGAAGACGCCGATCTGGTAGCGCTGCTCAAGGCCTTGGCCGAGCATCCGATGGTCGAGGCGTTGGACATGGGCAACGAGGCGCTGGGGCAGCAGTCACTGGCTAATCAGTTGGCGTATCTGCTGCCGTTTGCCGAGGAAGACAAGATCGACCTGCTGCAACTCGACGATCCGCAGCAGCGGCTGGATGCGATCCAGGCGCTGCTGGATGAGCTGCAGGGCGAACTGTTCGCCTGATTGAAAAGATCGCAGCCTGCGGCAGCTCCTACAGGTTTCATCTCACACCCGCGTCATCGTACGCATGTGAAACCGAACCTGTAGGAGCTGCCGAAGGCTGCGATCTTTTCGCTTTTCAATAGGCGTAACGCAGCAGGGTGTTCGGCAAATAACGCAGCACGAACAGACTGAACAGCACCAGCAGCGCTGGCAGAATCAGCCACCAGATCTTGTACGGCATCGGCGGCAGCGGCGTCTGCCGCTGGCTCAGCCACAGACCCGACGCACACACGCACGCCGCGAGCATCGCACCGGCCAGAATATCGGTCGGCCAGTGCGCTCCCAGATAAACCCGTGACAAGGCAATCGACAACGCCGGAATACAGCCGAGCAGCAGCCAGGTCAGGCGCATGCGCGGCGGCTGGCCGCGACCGGCGAGGACCGCAAGTACCAGAAACAGCGCGAACGAACCTGAGGCATGGCCACTGGGCATGCTGTAACTGGTCAACGGATCAGTCAGCACTTCCGGACGTACCCGGGCGAAAAACTGTTTGGTGACGGTGTTGAGCAGCGCGGTGCACAGCAGCGTGCCACCGGCGAAAATCGCCTGACGCCATTGCCGGCACAACAGCAACAGACCGGTAAGCAGGGCGCTGAACATCAGCATGTTGCGGAATTCACCGATCAGGGTGAACGTCACGGCGATTTCATCCAGCATCGGCTGACGATGTTCCTGCACCAGGGTCATCACCCCCTGATCGAGGGCGGTCAGGTGTGGGTAGCCAACGAACAGGCCGATCAGTATCAACAGGCTCATGCTGCTGATCCAGACCGTCGCCCGACGATGCCGGCGCAAACTGCTGTTGACGCTGAGGCCGACCATCGCCGCGATGCTGCCGGCGACAATCCCGGCCTGCAGCCAGAAACCTTCCGGCAGCGGCAGGCGGATCGCCGCGCCCGTGGCCCAGCCCGGCAGCAGGTAGGCGACGCTCCAGCCGGCTGCGGCCAGCAGGCTGACGGCGGCAAAGCGCGGGACGGGCATGTCGCACATCCCGGCGACCATTGGCAGCATCGGCCGCAGCGGGCCAATGAAGCGGCCGACCAGCAGGCTGGCGACGCCGTAGCGCTGGAAGTAGGCTTCAGCGCCGGCCATCCACTCCGGATGGTGACGCAGTCCGGGCAGGCGGCGGATGTTCTGATGGAAATGGCGGCCGAGGTAATACGACACCGCATCGCCCAGCAACCCGCCAAGAAAGCCCAGCAAAAGGGTTTCGCTCAACGACAAGGCGCCGCTGCCGGCCATGACGGCCACGGCAAACAACAGCACCGTGCCAGGCACGATGATCCCGGCAATCGCCAGACATTCGACGAAGGCGACAATGAACACCGCCGCCGCCAGCCACTGCGGATTGGCGGCCAGCCAACCGGTCACGCTATCGAGCCATGGGCCCATACCAAAAAACTCCAAACCATTGATGATCCCCATGTAGGAGCTGCCGAAGGCTGCGATCTTTGCTTTTTAAAAGATCAAAAGATCAAAAGATCGCAGCCTTCGGCAGCTCCTACACGGGGTTGGATTTACAGCAGGAAATAATCGCGGCCTTCGACCTGACCCCGGCGCAGCGGGTTCCGCGTGCACCACTGCGCATAATCGGCGTCGACGAAGCGGTACATCAGGTGTTCGTCGCGGCCCTGGGGGATGCCCAGCCGCGTGGTCTGGATGATCTGTGAGGGCGCCGGGCCGGTGTCTTCCACCAGCAGCAGTTCGTGGTCGAAGCGCTTGGCGTCCCACACCGGCACCTTCAAGCCCAGCGCCTTGCACAGCAAGGTCTGGCCGGCGCAGAGCTTTTGCGGCGGACGCGGACGACCCTGCGCATCCGGGTTGTTCAGCAGCATCTGCGCCAGACTCGCCGGCCCGCTGATTTCATCGACCCACGGATACGCGGATTTGATCAAGACGGCGTTGCCTGGCCCTTGCGCGCTGAAGTTCAGCGAGTCGCCGCCGCGGGCGTAATACATATAGATGTGCCCGCCATCCAGAAACAAAGCCTTACGCTTTTCCGTGTAGCCGAGGGACGCGTGGCTGCCTTTTTCTGCGCAGTAATAGGCTTCGGTTTCAATGATCCGGGCGCTGAGCCACAGATCGCCGACCCGATGGCGGATGACTTTGCCGAGCAGATCGCGCGCCAGCACTTGTGCGTCACGGTCGAAAAAAGCGTCCGCAAGGCCCTGTGGCAGGCGCTCGGCGGTGGCGCGAACGGTCAGGTTGGACATGGCAAACACTGTTTATCCAGAAGGAGGAGGTCGTGATGATAACAATCCGCGGCTTAATTACGGCTGAACGTCGGCAAATTGCAGTCCATTTCGACCATCCGCCTGTCACCGCTGTTAGTCCCGGGACGCGACAGCTATAATCTGCCGCTTTCCTCTTTGCCAAGACCCCAGCAGACCATGACTGAGTCCGTTCTTGACTACATGACCCGATTGGGTCGCGCCGCCCGCGAAGCTTCCCGGGTCATCGGCCGTGCCAGCACCGCGCAGAAAAACCGCGCCCTGCAGGCCGCGGCCAATGCCCTGGACGCTGCGCGCGCCGAGCTGGCCGCAGCCAATGAACAGGACCTTGCCGCCGGTCGCGCCAATGGCCTGGAGCCGGCACTGCTGGAGCGTCTGGAACTGACCCCGGCGCGCATCGACGGGATGATCGTCGGCTTGCGCCAGGTCGCGGCACTGCCGGACCCGGTCGGCGCGATCCGTGACATGAGCTTTCGCCCGTCCGGGATTCAGGTCGGCAAGATGCGCGTGCCGCTGGGTGTGATCGGGATCATCTACGAATCCCGTCCCAACGTGACCATCGATGCCGCCAGCCTGTGCCTGAAGTCAGGCAACGCGACCATCCTGCGCGGTGGCTCCGAGGCGATTCATTCCAACCGGGCGATTGCCGCGTGCATCCAGCGCGGTCTGGCCGAGGCCGAATTGCCCGCCGCCGTGGTGCAAGTGGTCGAAACCACCGACCGCGCCGCGGTTGGCGCGATGATCAGCATGCCCGAGTACGTCGATGTGATCGTGCCGCGCGGTGGCCGTGGCCTGATCGAGCGCATCAGCCGCGATGCCCGCGTGCCGGTGATCAAGCATCTGGATGGCATCTGCCACGTCTACGTCAGTGCCCACGCCGATCTGGCGAAAGCTCAACGCATCGCCTTCAATGCCAAGACTTATCGTTATGGCATCTGCGGTGCGATGGAGACGTTGCTGGTCGATCAAACAGTTGCCAGGGATTTCCTGCCGACCATGGCGACGCAGTTCCGCGAAAAAGGCGTCGAACTGCGTGGCTGCGAGCGGACCCGGGCGATCATCGACGCGCTAGCCGCCAGCGAAGACGACTGGAACACCGAGTATCTGGCGCCGATCCTGTCGATCCGCGTGGTCGACGGGCTGGACCAGGCCATTGAACACATCAACCATTACGGCTCGCACCACACCGACTCGATCGTCAGCGAAAATCTTGCGGACACCCGGCGTTTTGTCGCCGAAGTCGATTCGGCGTCGGTGATGATCAACACCCCGACCTGCTTTGCCGACGGATTCGAATACGGATTGGGTGCCGAGATCGGCATTTCTACTGATAAGCTGCACGCCCGCGGCCCCGTGGGCCTCGAAGGACTGACCTGCGAGAAGTACATCGTGGTCGGTGATGGCCAGTTGCGTGGCCAGGCGACGGTCTGACTTGACCGACCTCAACCTGACAGCGCCGCTGCCTGCCAGCGAACATCAGCCCCGGCGCATCGGCGTTCTGGGTGGCACGTTCGATCCGGTGCACATCGGCCATTTGCGCGGTGCGCTGGAAGTGGCGGAAGCGCTGCTGCTCGACGAAGTGCGCATGATGCCCAGCGCCCGGCCGCCGCACCGCGATACGCCGCAGGTGTCGGCGCAGGACCGGCTGGCAATGGTTGAATGTGCGGTGGCCGGCGTGGCGCCGCTGGTGGTGGACGCCCGCGAATTACAGCGGGACAAACCGTCCTACACTATCGATACCCTGGAGTCGATGCGTGCCGAAATGGCCGCCGAGACCCAGGTTTTTCTGCTTTTGGGCTGGGACGCATTTTGCGGCCTGCCCACTTGGCACCGCTGGGAAGAGTTGCTCCAGCATTGCCATATCCTGGTGCTACAGCGCCCGGACGCCGACAGCGAACCGCCGGATGCCTTGCGCAACCTGCTGGCAGCGCGTTCGGTGAGCGACCCGCTGGCCCTGAAAGGGCCGAGCGGACAGATTGCATTCGTCTGGCAGACACCGCTCGCGGTTTCCGCCACCCAGATCCGTCAACTGCTGGCCAGCGGTAAGTCGGTACGTTTCCTGGTGCCCGACGCGGTCCTGGCCTATATCGATGCGCACGGACTGTACCGTGCGTCGAACTGAACAAGGCGTGCTTCACTGATACGAATCCACGTATCGCCAAGCCGCCGAATACATGAGCAAAACGAGTTTTATATGACTGACAAAGATGTAAGCAAAGTTAAGCGCAAAGGCACGTTCAAGAGCGCGCCGCTGCCGGAAGTCGCCAACACCAACGAGCCGCTCAAGGGCGACGAGCTGGTCAAGGTTGCTGTCGCAGCCCTGGAAGACGTCAAGGCGCAAGACATCCAGATCATCGATGTTCGCGACAAGCAGAGCATCACTGACTACATGATCATCGCCACCGGTACCTCCAATCGCCAGATCAACGCGATGCTGGACAAGGTCCGTGAAGAAGTGAAAAAGCAGGGCGCCAAGCCTCTGGGCGAAGAAGGCAAGGGCGACAGCGACTGGGTGCTGCTGGACCTGGACCTGGTAATCGTGCACATGATGACCGCCTCGGCGCGTCAGTTCTACGACCTGGAGCGCCTGTGGGCCGGTGCCGAGCAAAGCCGTGCGGCGGACGCCAAGCACCACAGCCCGGAAAATACCCACGAGCATTTCACCAAGCTCAACAAAGACCAGCTGTAAGGGATTGCTGTGCGACTGCGACTGATCGCCGTCGGTTCACGCATGCCCAAGTGGGTGGAAGAAGGCTGGCATGAATATGCCAAGCGTCTTCCGTCCGAGCTGGCGCTGGAACTGGTGGAAATTCCGCTCAATACCCGTGGCAAGAACGCCGACGTGGCCCGTTTCATCCGCCAGGAAGGCGAAGCCATGCTGGCCAAGGTCGGGCCGAACGAGCGGATCGTCACGCTGGAAGTCCACGGCAAACCGTGGAGCACCGAGCAACTGGCGGTCGAGCTCGATCGCTGGCGGCTGGATTCGCGCACGGTCAACTTCATGGTCGGCGGTCCCGAAGGGCTGGCGCCGGAGGTTTGCGCCCGTGCCGATCAGCGCTGGTCGTTGTCGCCGCTGACCCTGCCGCACCCGCTGGTGCGGATCCTGATCGGCGAACAGCTGTACCGTGCCTGGACCGTGCTGTCCGGTCACCCTTACCACAAGTAGTCCTGCCCTCATGTCTCAGCCGATCCGCATCAAGGACCACGAAAAGGACGCCCGCCTGGTGCGCAGTCGCGTCGTGTTCGGGGCCGTTGCGGTCATGCTGTTGATCGGCGTGCTGATTGCGCGGCTGTACTACTTGCAGGTGATCCAGTACGAGTACCACTCGACGCTTTCGGAAAACAACCGCGTCCATGTGCAGCCGATTCCGCCGACCCGCGGGCTGATTTTCGACCGCAACGGCGTGGTGGTGGCGGACAACCGCCCCAGCTTCAGCCTGAGCATGACCCGCGAGCGCTCCGGCGACTGGCAACAAGTGCTCGACGTGATCGTCGAAGTGCTGCAGCTGACGCCGGATGACCGGGTGATCTTCGAGAAACGCATGCGTCAGGGGCGTCGGCCGTTCGAGCCGGTGCCGATCCTGTTCGAGCTGACCGAAGAGCAGATCGCGCGGATCGCGGTAAACCAGTTCCGCCTGCCCGGCGTGGAAGTGGTTGCGCAACTGGTACGTCACTATCCGCAGGGCGCGCATTTTGCGCACTCGGTGGGTTACATGGGGCGGATCAACGAGAAAGAGCTGAAGACCCTCGATCCGGTCAACTACAGCGGCACCCATCACATCGGCAAAACCGGTATCGAGCGTTTCTACGAGCCGGAACTGCACGGCCAGGTGGGTTACGAGGAAGTCGAGACCAACGCCCGGGGTCGCGTATTGCGTGTACTCAAGCGCACCGATCCGATTCCCGGCAAGGACATCGTCCTGAGCCTCGACATCAAACTGCAGGAAGCGGCGGAAGCCGCGCTCGGCGGGCGTCGTGGTGCGGTAGTGGCGCTGGATCCGAAGACCGGTGAAGTGCTGGCGATGGTCAGTCAGCCGAGTTTCGACCCGAACCTGTTCGTCACCGGCATCAGCTTCAAGGCCTATGCCGAGCTGCGCGATTCCATCGACCGGCCGCTGTTCAACCGGGTGCTGCGCGGTCTGTATCCGCCGGGTTCGACGATCAAACCGGCGGTGGCGATTGCTGGCCTTGATGCCGGTGTGGTGACGGCGTCAAGCCGGGTGTTCGACCCCGGCTACTACATGCTGCCCAACTACGATCACAAATACCGCAACTGGAACCGCACCGGTGACGGCTTCGTCGACCTCGACACGGCGATCATGCGTTCCAACGACACCTACTTCTATGACCTGGCGCACAAGCTGGGCATCGATCGGCTATCGGCCTACCTGAACAAGTTCGGCATTGGCCAGAAGGTCTCGCTGGACATGTTCGAAGAGTCGCCGGGCCTGATGCCGTCCCGCGAGTGGAAGCGCGCAACCCGCAAGCAGGCGTGGTTCCCCGGCGAAACCCTGATTCTGGGGATCGGCCAGGGCTACATGCAGTCCACGCCGCTGCAACTGGCGCAGGCCACCGCGCTGGTGGCCAACAAAGGCGTCTGGAACCGGCCGCATCTGGCCAAGACCATCGAAGGCGCGAAACCGGTGGACCAGAACCCGATGCCGGATATTGTCCTGCGCGATCCGTCGGACTGGAACAAGGTCAACCACGGCATGCAGCAGGTGATGCACGGTGCCCGGGGTACCGCGCGCAAAGCGGCGATCGGTGCGCAATACCGGATCGCCGGCAAGTCCGGTACGGCTCAGGTGGTAGCCATCAAGCAGGGTGAGAAATACGACCGCTCCAAGGTTCAGGAGCGCCACCGCGACCACGCCTTGTTCGTCGGTTTTGCCCCGGCCGACAACCCGAAAATCGTGGTGTCGGTGATGGTCGAGAACGGTGAGTCCGGCTCCGGCGTTGCCGCCCCCGTCGTGCGTCAGGTCATGGATGCCTGGCTTCTGGACCAGGATGGTCGATTGAAGGCCGAATACGCTGGCCCTATCAGTGCGGAGGCTACGGCCCGTGATGAATAACTTTGATCGCATGCTCTCCAGCGAGGATGTGATGCGTCGCCGGGCGACGCTGCTGCAACGTCTGCATATCGATGGGCCGCTGTTGATCCTGCTGTTGATTCTCGCCGCCGGCAGTCTGTTCGTGCTGTATTCGGCCAGCGGCAAGAGTTGGGATCTGCTGGGCAAGCAGGCCACGTCTTTTGGCATCGGCCTGGTGTCGATGATCGTCATCGCCCAGTTCGAGCCACGGTTCATGGCGCGCTGGGTGCCGCTCGGTTACGTGGTCGGCGTGGTGTTGCTGATGGTGGTGGACATCATGGGCCACAACGCCATGGGCGCCACGCGCTGGATCAACATCCCCGGGGTGATCCGCTTTCAGCCCTCGGAATTCATGAAGATCCTGATGCCGGCAACAATTGCCTGGTACCTGTCCAAGCGCACCCTGCCGCCGCAGCTCAAACACGTCGGCATCAGTCTGATGCTGATCGGCGTGCCGTTCATTCTGATTGTGCGCCAGCCCGACCTCGGCACCTCGCTGCTGATTCTGGCCGGCGGGGCGTTCGTGCTGTTCATGGGCGGGCTGCGCTGGCGCTGGATCCTCAGCGTGCTGGCGGCGGCGGTGCCGGTGGCGATCGCCATGTGGTTCTTCATCATGCACGACTATCAGAAGCAGCGAATCCTGACCTTCCTCGACCCGGAAAGCGATCCGCTCGGCACCGGCTGGAACATCATTCAGTCGAAGGCCGCCATCGGCTCCGGCGGCGTGTTCGGCAAGGGCTGGCTGCTGGGTACCCAGTCGCACCTGGACTTCCTGCCGGAAAGCCACACCGACTTCATCATCGCCGTGCTGGGCGAAGAGTTCGGTCTGGTGGGCATCTGCGCGCTGTTGCTGATCTATCTGCTGCTGATCGGTCGCGGGCTGGTGATTACCGCCCAGGCGCAGACGCTGTTCGGCAAATTGCTCGCCGGCTCGCTGACCATGACGTTTTTTGTTTATGTTTTCGTCAACATCGGTATGGTCAGTGGCCTGTTGCCGGTGGTGGGGGTGCCGTTGCCCTTCATTAGCTACGGAGGAACTTCGCTGGTGACACTGCTGTCAGCGTTTGGGGTTTTGATGTCGATTCATACGCATCGCAAGTGGATCGCACAGGTTTGAATAAGGTGAAGAGTTCAATGCAAGTCTTGCGCAGCTGGGCGACTCGTTACGCGCCGTGGGTCGGCCTGGTCGGCATTCTTGGCAGCGCGCAGGAAGCGCTGGCCGGCGATTACGAAGGCTCGCCCCAGGTGGCCGAATTCGTCGGTGAAATGACCCGCGATTACGGTTTTGCCGGCGAGCAGCTGATGGCGGTGTTTCGCGAGGCGCAGCGCAAGCAGGCGATTCTCGACGCTATCTCCAAACCTGCCGAGCGGGTCAAACAGTGGAAGGAATATCGCCCGATGTTCCTCACCGACGCGCGCATCGCCCGTGGTGTGGACTTCTGGCGTCAGCACGAGGCGGTGCTGGCGCGGGCCGAGCAGGAATACGGCGTGCCGGCACAAGTCATCGTGTCGATCATCGGCGTCGAGACCTTTTTCGGACGTAATACCGGTAATTATCGGGTGATCGATGCCTTGTCGACCCTCGGTTTCGACTATCCTCCCCGTGCCGAATTTTTCCGCAAGGAACTGCGTGAGTTCCTGCTGCTGGCCCGCGAAGAGCAGGTCGATCCATTGACCCTCAAAGGCTCCTACGCCGGGGCGATGGGTTTGCCGCAGTTCATGCCGAGCAGCTTTCGCGCCTATGCGGTGGATTTTGACGGGGACGGCCATATCAATATCTGGACCAATCCGGATGATGCGATCGGCAGCGTCGCCAGCTACTTCAAGCGGCACGGCTGGGTCGCCGGCGAGCCGGTGGTCAGTCGCGCCGATGTGCGTGGCGAGCAGGTCGACGAGGGCCTGACCAGCGGGATCGAACCGACCAAGACGGCAGGAGAGTTGCGGGCGCTGGGCTGGTCAAGTCATGATGCGCTGCGCGATGATATGCCGGTTACTGCATTTCGCCTTGAAGGCGACAACGGCCCTGAATACTGGATGGGCCTGAAGAATTTCTACGCGATCACGCGTTATAACCGCAGCGTGATGTACGCCATGGCCGTATATCAACTGTCTGAAGAGCTGGTAAAAGCACGGGGCGTCAAGTAATGCGGGCATTGCCTATGAATAAACCCCTGAAGCTGGTGGCTTTCGCGGCATTGGCGGCGCTGGTCGTCAGTTGTTCGACCAGTCGCGCGCCCACTCAGAAAAACTCCTCTACTGTCGTGCGTGCGCAGCCGGGTCTGGACATCAACCGTGCGCACAAAGATGGCGCGCCGTGGTGGGACGTGGATGTTTCGCGCATCCCGGACGCGACGCCGACCCTGCACACCGGCCCGTACAAGGCCAACCCGTACACCGTGTTGGGCAAGACCTATTTCCCGTTGCAGGAATCCAAGACCTACGTGGCTTCGGGCACGGCGTCCTGGTACGGCACCAAGTTCCACGGCCAGAACACCGCCAACGGTGAGGTCTATGACCTTTACGGCATGAGTGCCGCCCACAAGACATTGCCACTGCCAAGTTACGTTCGGGTGACCAACCTGGACAACAACCGCAGCGTGATCCTGCGGGTCAACGATCGCGGGCCGTTCTACTCGGACCGGATCATCGACTTGTCCTATGCGGCGGCGAAAAAACTCGGGTATGCCGAAATCGGCACCGCGCGGGTCAAGGTCGAAGGCATCGATCCGCAGCAATGGTGGGCCGCCAAGGGCCGTCCGGCGCCTTTGATGCTCAACGAGCCGCAAGTCGCGCAGAATAGCGCCCCGGTGATCACCGCCTCTGCCGGTACCATCGAGCAGTGGACTCCGCCGCCGCAGCAACATGCCTCTGACACTGTCCCGGTACAGATCAGCGCAAAAAAAAACGCTTCTGCACCAGCGTCTGGCCAGTATCTGCAGGTGGGCGCGTTCGCCAACCCGGACGCTGCAGAACTCCTGAGGTCGAAGCTCAGCGGGATGGTGAGCGCTCCGGTGTTCATCAGCTCGATCGTGCGCAATCAGCAGACCCTGCATCGGGTCCGCATGGGGCCGATCGGTTCGCCGGGTGAAGTCGCCCAGGTGCAGAACAGTGTGCGCCTGGCCAACCTCGGCTCGCCGAGTGTGGTCACCGAGTAATACGTAGCACTTGATTGACGGTTCACTTGCGGTTTTGGGGGCTGAACCAGGTTGTTGGCTCGTCGAAGAACAAAAGCCCGGCAAGGGTGACTGGAGTGAGCAACTGAACACGCGATGGCCCGTTAGAAGGCTGTCTGAATAGTTTTGCCTTCGGGCAAGTTTCCATTAGCGATTTCGAGAGACGGATGAACATCACCACCTTTGCCAAACGCCTGTGTCTGCTAGTCCCGCTGCTCCTCTCGCCAGCCGCCTTCGCGGCCGAGATGATGCCGTCGCCACCTCAACTGGCCGCCAAAGCCTACGTGCTCATGGACGCCAGCAGCGGCAACGTGCTGGTGGAAAACAATGGTGACCAGCGTCTGCCGCCAGCCAGCCTGACCAAACTGATGACCGCGTACATCGCTACGCTGGAAATCCGTCGCGGCCAGATCGGCGAGAACGATCCGGTGACCGTCAGCGAAAACGCCTGGCGTACCGGCGGTTCGCGGATGTTCATCAAAGTCGGCTCGCAAGTGACCGTCAGCGACCTGCTGCACGGCATCATCATCCAGTCCGGCAACGACGCCAGCGTTGCGCTGTCCGAGCACATCGCCGGTAGCGAAGATGCCTTCGCCGACCTGATGAACAAGACGGTCGCCGAGCTGGGCATGACCAACTCGCACTTCATGAACCCGACCGGTCTGCCAAACCCTGAGCACTACTCGTCGGCTCACGACATGGCGATCCTGGCCCGTGCGATCATCCACGAAGACCCGGCTCACTACGCGATCTACTCGCAAAAGGAGTTCTTCTGGAACGGCATCAAGCAGCCTAACCGCAACCTGCTGCTGTGGCGCGACAAGACCGTGGACGGTCTGAAAACCGGTCACACTGACGAAGCCGGCTACTGCATGGTGTCCTCGGCTGTACGTGACGGCCAGCGTCTGATCGCGGTGGTGTTCGGCACCAACAGCGAAGCGGCGCGTGCTGCTGAAACCCAGAAACTGCTGACCTACGGCTTCCGTTTCTTCGAAACCCAGACCTTCTATCAGAAGGGCACCGAGCTGGCTCAGGCCCCGGTGTGGAAGGGCACTACCAGTCAAGTCAAGGCCGGCCTGGCTGAAGACCTGACCATGACCCTGCCAAAAGGCCAGCTGAAGAAGCTCGCTGCCAGCATGACCATGAACCCGCAACTGACCGCGCCAATCGCCAAGGGCGACGTGATCGGTAAAGTCGAAGTGAAACTGGACGACAAGGTGGTGCACAGCGCCGACCTGATCGCCCTGGACGCTGTCGAGGAGGGTGGTATCTTCCGCCGCATGTGGGATAGCATCCGTCTATTCTTCTACGGCTTGTTCAACTGATTTTGTGTTGACCTGCATGGCCCCGCCCCGATCCGGTGCGGGGCCATGTGCGTTATCACGGCTTGCGCTCAAGAGGCCGTTACGCCATGACCGATACCGAAGTAAAGGCGCCAAAAATCGAATTTCCCCAGGTTGATTATCCGGTTAAGGTAATCAGCGACACGGGTGTGGGTCACAAGGACAAGATCATCGAGATCGTGAAGAAATTCGCGACCATCAACGATGAGCGTGTCGACGAACGATCCAGCAGCAACGGCAAGTACACCACCATCCAGTTGCACATTGTCGCCACCGATCAGGATCAGCTGTACAACATCAACAGCGAATTGCGGGCGACCGGTTTCGTGCACATGGTGTTGTGATGCCGGGCACGCTGGGCTTTCGCGAACTTGGCCAGATGGCTTACGAGCCGGTCTGGCATGCCATGCAACGCTTCACCAACGAACGCGGCAGCGATGTCGCCGACGAGATCTGGCTGGTCGAGCACCCACCGGTGTTCACCCAGGGCCAGGCCGGCAAGGCCGAACACCTGCTGCTGCCAGGAGATATCCCGGTGGTGCAGGTCGATCGCGGCGGGCAGGTGACTTATCATGGCCCCGGCCAGTTGGTCGCCTACCTGTTGCTCGACGTGCGCAAGCTGGGTTTCGGCGTCCGTGATCTGGTCACGCGCATGGAGCAGTGCCTGATCGAACTGCTGGCCAGCTACGGCGTGACCGCCGCCGCCAAGCCAGATGCTCCGGGCGTGTACGTCAACGGAGCAAAAATCGCTTCTCTGGGTTTGCGCATTCGCCGCGGCTGTTCCTTTCATGGCCTGGCGCTGAACGTGGATATGAACCTGGAGCCGTTTCGACGGATTAATCCCTGCGGCTATGCCGGGCTGGCGATGACCCAGCTGAGCGATCACGCAGGATCGATTGAATTTGCCGAGGTAAGTGCCCGGCTGCGCGCGCAGCTCGTCAAACACCTCGACTATGCTGAGCAGACGACCCTGACGGGCGGAATCGACTGATATGACTACTGATGCAGTGCAAACCATGATCCCGACGCTCGACGTGACCGAGCGCCCGGCCCCGCGTCCCAAGGTTGAAGCCGGCGTCAAGCTGCGCGGCGCCGAGAAGGTTGCACGCATCCCGGTAAAGATCATTCCGACTACCGAACTGCCGAAGAAACCCGACTGGATTCGCGTGCGCATCCCGGTGTCGCCGGAAGTCGACCGCATCAAATCCCTGCTGCGCAAACACAAGCTGCACAGTGTCTGCGAAGAGGCGTCCTGCCCGAACCTGGGCGAGTGCTTCTCCGGCGGCACCGCGACCTTCATGATCATGGGCGACATCTGCACCCGTCGCTGCCCGTTCTGCGACGTCGGCCACGGTCGTCCGAAGCCACTGGACGTCAACGAGCCGGAAAGCCTGGCAATCGCCATCGCTGACCTCAAGCTCAAGTACGTGGTGATCACCTCGGTTGACCGCGACGACCTGCGTGACGGTGGTGCCCAGCACTTTGCCGACTGCATCCGCGAAATCCGCAAGCTGTCGCCGAACGTGCAGCTGGAGACTCTGGTCCCGGACTACCGTGGTCGCATGGACATCGCCCTGGAAATCACCGCCGCCGAGCCGCCGGATGTGTTCAACCACAACCTGGAAACCGTACCGCGTCTGTACAAGGCTGCGCGTCCGGGTTCGGACTACCAGTGGTCGCTGACCCTGTTGCAACGCTTCAAGCAGATGATGCCGCACATCCCGACCAAATCCGGGCTGATGCTCGGTCTGGGCGAGACCGACGAGGAAGTCATCGAAGTCATGAAGCGCATGCGCGAACACGACATCGACATGCTGACCCTCGGCCAGTACCTGCAGCCGTCCCGCAGCCACTTGCCGGTGCAGCGTTTCGTGCACCCGGACACCTTCGCCTGGTTCGCCGAGGAAGGTTACAAGATGGGCTTCAAGAACGTCGCTTCCGGCCCGCTGGTGCGTTCGTCGTACCACGCTGACGAGCAGGCGAAACTGGTCAAGGCCGAATTGCTGGGTTCCTGATCTCACGCGCACTGCTGCAAAAAATACCCGCTTCGGCGGGTATTTTTATTTGGGGGTGACGCCCTTTTGTTTGCGCGCTTTCCTGACTACTGTGTGAGCATGATTTTATGCACGGAGATCCATGGATGACTGTTCGACCAACCCACACACTTTGTCCGCACCGAACCGTGCCCGCGTTGGCCGCCGAGGGCACGTTCGGCGTCATCGCGCCTGCCGGACCCGGTGCGCTGGACACCGACAAGGCCGTGCAGTGGATGCGTGCCCGTGGTTATGGGTTGAAGGTGTTTCCCGGGGTCTACGAGAAGGACGGCTACCTGGCCGGCAGTGACGAGGTTCGTCTCAATGACCTGCACGCGGCGTTCGCCGACCCCGAGGTCGACGCGATCATCTGCCTGCGCGGTGGCTACGGCACGCCGCGTCTGCTGGACCGGATCGACTTCGATCTGCTGAGCCGCCACGCCAAGCCGTTTGTCGGCTACAGCGACATCACTGCGCTGCACTTGGCGATCAGTCGCTACGCCGGATTTGTGACCTTTCACGGCCCGCTGTTGAACGCCGACCTGCTGGGTGACAAGGAACCGCCGACCGTCAGCTCATTCTTCGCCATGCTGCGCGGGCAACTGAAAGCGGGGAGTGTGCTCAGCCATCCGGTGGCTTATCCGCTGACCACGGTCGAACCCGGCATCGCCCATGGGCGGCTGCTGGGCGGCAATCTGGCGATGATCGCTTCGACACTCGGTACGCCTTACGAGATCGACGTGGAGGGCGTGATTCTGCTGATCGAGGACGTTAACGAGCCGCTGTATCGCATCGACCGCTTGCTCACGCAAATGCGTCTGGCCGGCAAACTGACCAAATTGCGTGGGGTGCTGGTCGGTGATATTGCCGGCGTGGAGGTCGAGGCGTTGAACCGTTTGCTCAAGCAGACTTTCGAGCCGTTGCGGATTCCGGTGCTGTCGAGTTGGCGCAGCGGGCATTGCGATCCGAACCTGACGTTGCCGCTGGGGGCGTTGGTGCGGTTGGACGCCGGTAGGCAGGAACTGATGCTCGAACAGGATGTGGTAACGCGATAAGCAAAAAGATCGCAGCCTGCGGCAGCTCCTACAGAGAACCCACTGTAGGAGCTGCCGCAGGCTGCGATCTTTTGATCTTGCCTTACTGGGTACGCAAGCTCTCAAGCAACTTATGCGTCGGGTACCCATCCGCCGGCCAGCCAAACGCCTGCTGCGCGCTGCGAATCGCCTTGCGCGTATTGGCACCGATAATCCCGTCCGCCGTGCCCGCGTCGTAGTTGCGCGCGCTCAGCAAGGTCTGCAATTCGATCCGCTCGGTGCGGCTCAATGGCAGATCATCCTTTGGCCAGGTGCCACTGATCAGCCCGCCACCGTTGAAACGCTCGGACAGCAGGCTCACCGCCAGCGCATAGGAGGATGAGTTGTTGTACTTGAGGATCGCCCGGAAGTTATCGAGGATCAGGAACGCCGGGCCGCGATAACCGGCTGGCAGCAGCAGGGCAGCGGACAGCTGTTCCGAACCGACCGGGGCTTGACCAGCATTGGGCAGAATCACACCGAGTTGACGCCATTCGGCAACGCTCTTGCGAATCGCGCCGTCGGCCAGGGTGTAATTGAAGCCGCCGGGCAATTGCACTTCAAAGCCCCACGGCTGACCGCGCTGCCAGCCGGAGCTTTGCAGGTAATGCGCGGTGGAGGCCAGGGCGTCGGCCGGGCTGCCCCAGATGTCACGGCGACCGTCACCGTCGAAATCCACGGCATGGGTGTTGTAGGTGGTCGGAATGAACTGGGTCTGGCCCATCGCGCCGGCCCACGAGCCCAACATTTTCTCCGGGGTGATATCGCCCTGTTGCAGGATCTGCAGCGCCGCGATCAATTGCGCATGGGCAAAGCCCGGACGACGGCCTTCGTAGGCCAGGGTCGCGAGCGAGTTGATCACCGACTTGGTGCCCTGGAACTGGCCGAAATTGCTTTCCATGCCCCACACCGACACCAGTGCCTGACGATCCACGCCATAACGCTGTTCGATGCTTTGCAGGATATCGGCGTACTGATTGATCAAAGCCTGGCCCTTGCGCACGCGCAACGGCGAAAGAGCGCCATCAAGGTATTCCCACACCGGACGCGAGAACTCCGGCTGACTGCGGTCGGCGCGGATCACGCTGTCATCGAAACTGACATTGGCGAAGGCGCGGTCAAATACATCCGCGCGAATTCCGGCAGCCAGAGCATCCCTGCGAAAACCTGCCTGCCATTCAGCGAAAGTCTGGGTCGGTTGGATATCCAGTGGGTCAGCTGACGGCACTACCGGCGGGATGATTGCTGGGGCCGTGGCGACTGGGGCGGCTTGAAGGGGTTGCGCATCTGCGGCGGTGGGTTTCTCCGCGCAGGCGACAAGCAGAATGAAGCTGGAGGCAGCGATCAGTTGGCGGACGGGCCAACGACGGGAAAGACTGAAGGGCATGCACGGTTCCAGGGGATACGAATCAAGTGCAGACCTTAACATGAGCGAGGGGTGCTGCGCTTCAGGCAGCCAGAAAGTAAGAAGCCTCCCAGCTGTCAGACTGGAAGGCTTCGCGGCGGTAGCTGCCTTTGCCCTTGTTCGGTCGTTCCTGGCGGCTGCGGAACAGGGGCTGGGCGATGATGGATTTGGCCTTGTTCGGGCCATGTTTCGCTGGCTTTTTGCTCATGATGGATCTCTCGATGGATGGGTGTTGCGGGGCGAATAATCTGCCGATATCAGGCGTCTGTCTATAGGACGGATGTCGAGGCGACAGGTAGGAAAAAAGATCAAAAGATCGCAGCGTGCCGCAGCTCCTACAGGGATTGGTGTAGGAGCTGCCGAAGGCTGCGATCTTTTGCCTTTATTCGGCAGGTAACGTGAGGCGCTGGCCAGCCATCAATAGCGCCAATCGGCTCAGGCTCATCCACGGCGAACCGGCGGCCTGGCCCTTGATTTGCGCGTCGATGCGCTGGGCTTCGAGCAACAGTTGCGCCCAGCGTGGCGCCGAGTAGCGTTGCAGGGCTTTGCTCATCAGCGGTTTGCGTTTGTCCCACACCGGCGGTTTCGCCTGGCTGAAGCATTTGTCCAGCGGCGTGCCCTGGCTGTACTGCAACGAGATATTGGCCAGCAGGCGCAACTCCCGTGCCAGCGCCCAGAGAATCACCGGTGGCTCGACGCCTTCACCGCGCAAACCTTCAAGCATGCGCAGGGCGTGGGCCGGTTCGCCGTTGAGTACGGCATCGGTCAGGCCGAATACGTCAAAACGCGCACTGTCAGCCACGGCGGCCTGCACGGTTTCGACGGTGATCTGTCCGCCTTCGGCCATCAGCTTGAGCTTTTCGATTTCCTGCGCGGCGGCGAGCAGGTTGCCCTCGACCCGTGCGGCTATCAGTTCGACAGCGTCCTGACTGGCCGACAAGCCAGCTTGCGACAGACGCTGACGAATCCAGCTCGGCAGTTGGTTGGCATCCACTGGCCAGATCTGGATGAACTGGGTCTGCTGACCTTCGACCAGCGCCTTGCCCCACTTGGTTTTCTGCGCGCTGCCATCGAGTTTGGGCAGGCTTATCAGCAGCACCGTGTCTTCGGCGGGGCGTGAGCAGTATTCGATCAGTGCGGCCGCGCCCTTGTCGCCGGGCTTGCCCGAGGGCAACCGCAGTTCCAGCAGGCGTTTTTCGGCGAACAGCGACATGCTGGCACCGGCCTGCAGCAACGTGCCCCAATCGAAATTGGCATCGGCGGCGAACACCTGACGTTCGTCGAAACCTTGCTGGCGGGCAGCACTGCGGATGGCGTCGGCGGCTTCCTGGCACAGCAGCGGGTCATCGCCACTGATGATGTAGACGGGCGCCAGCGCGCCTTGCAGGTGTTTGCCGAGTTGAGCGGGAGCGAGCTTCATAAGAAAGGGCGAACGGGGCGCCTTAGCGCCCCGTACGTCTTACTGCTGCGGCAGTTCGAGCGGCGACTGGCGCGGGGTTTCCGCTTCAGCCTTCTGTGCCGCTTTCAGTGCGTCGGCTTCAGCCCGGGCACGGTCGTTGGCAGCTTGCTGCAATTGCTGCAGTTGACCCGGGGTCAGCTGTTGCAGGCGCAGCATCATGCGCTGAACCAGCTCGCGACGGGTTTCGCGACGGGCGTCGTTGGCTTCCTGATCGGAGCCGACGAGGTTATTGCCGTCATGAATGAACACCTTCTGCACTTCTAGCTTGTCGCTCAGCAGGTTCAGGTTGTGTTCGCCGACGATGTCGTAGTTCAGCACAGTGCTGACCTGATATTCACCGGTCCGGCCGGCCCCGGCGTAGCTGAGGATGCGCTGGTTTTCCTGTTCGTCAGCCAGATACAGCTTGTACGGTGCACCGCTGTAGACCTTGACGCCGCTGGATTCCAGTACCTGACGCAGTTGCGTGACGGTCTCGCCATAGGCGTTGCGGGCGCTCAGATCGAGCTCCTTGATCGACAGTTCGTTGGTACCGGTGCCACGCAGCTGGAAACCGCAGGCGCTCAGCAGAACGGCGAGGCCCATCACCAGCAGATTGCGTTTGATCATTGTGTTGCTCCCCTTGAAACCATGTGGGCCGATCTTGCGGCCCGAAAGGTTTTACAGAGCGCCAGGCACACCTGGCGCTCAATCCGATTTAGCTGGCGACGATGTTGACCAGTTTGCCTGGCACGACGATCACTTTGCGAATGGTCAGGCCGTCGACGAAACGCAGGACGTTTTCGTTTGCACGGGCAGCCGCTTCAACCTCTTCACGTGTGGCGCTGGCCGGCATGTCGATCTGACCGCGCAGCTTGCCATTCACTTGAATGACCAGTTGCAGGCTGTCCTGTACCAATGCGCTTTCGTCGACGGTTGGCCAGTTGGCATCGATCACGGCGTCGGCATGCCCCAGTTGCTTCCACAGCTCGTGGCTGATGTGCGGGGTGATCGGCGCCAGCAGCAGCGTGACCGCTTCCAGGCCTTCGTGAATCAGCGCGCGATCCTGTTCGGTGGCTTGCGCAGCTTTTTCCAGCACGTTCATCAGCGTCATCACCTGGGCGATGGCGGTGTTGAATTTGTGATTCTGGCCGACGTCGTGGCTGGCCTGCTTGATGGCCAGGTGAATGGCACGGCGCACGGCTTTCTGCTCGTCGTTCAGACCATTGACGTCCAGTTTGCCCGGCAGGCCCTGAGTCACATGGGCCTGCGCCAGACGCCAGACTCGCTTGAGGAAGCGGTGCGAGCCTTCAACGCCGGAGTCGGACCATTCGGCGCTCATGTCAGGCGGCGAGGCGAACATCATGAACAGACGGCAGGTGTCGGCGCCGAACTGGTCGATCATCGACTGCGGGTCGACGCCGTTGTTTTTCGACTTGGCCATTTTCTCGGTGCCACCGATTTCCACCGGCAAGCCGTCGGATTTCAGTTTGGCGCTGATGACCTTGGCCTTGCTGTCGCGCTCCAGTTCCACGTCCGCCGGGTTGAACCAGGTGTAGGCACCGTTGGCTTCGCGACGATAGTAGGTTTC
The DNA here is from genome assembly GCF_054456575.1 of Pseudomonas sp. Eth.TT006. Taxonomy (NCBI): domain Bacteria; kingdom Pseudomonadati; phylum Pseudomonadota; class Gammaproteobacteria; order Pseudomonadales; family Pseudomonadaceae; genus Pseudomonas; species Pseudomonas sp. Eth.TT006. The sequence continues at coordinate 138,622 of NZ_JBTJEN010000016.1, forward strand.
GGCGATCACCATGCCCTGGGTCAGCAGGTTCTTGAACGGCTCGTTGGAGCTCACCAGGCCTTCATCACGCATCAGCTTGTGGAAGAAGCGCGCGTACAGCAGGTGAAGAATCGCGTGTTCGATACCGCCGATGTACTGATCAACCGGCAGCCAGTGGTCGGCCGCCGATTTTTCCACCAGACCGCCTTCAAAGTGCGGCGAGGCGTAGCGGGCGTAGTACCACGAGGACTCGACGAAGGTGTCCATGGTGTCGGTTTCACGCTTGGCAGGCTGGCCGCATTTCGGGCAGTTGCACTCGTAGAATTCCGGCATGCGTGCCAGCGGCGAACCGGCGCCGTCCGGCACCACGTCTTCCGGCAGGACGACTGGCAACTGGTCTTCCGGCACCGGTACATCACCGCAGGTGTTGCAGTGGATGATCGGGATCGGGCAGCCCCAGTAGCGCTGACGGCTGATGCCCCAGTCGCGCAGGCGGAACTGGGTGCGCGAGGCGCCGAGGTTTTTCTTGATCAGGGCGACTTCGATGGCGTCGAACGCGCCGCTGAAGTCCAGGCCGTCGAACTCGCCGGAGTTGATCAGCGTGCCGTGCTCGCCGTAGGCGTCCTGCCACGGGGCCGGGTTGCTGTCACCGGAGCTGGTGCGCACCACTGATTTCACCGGCAGGTTGTACTTGTGGGCGAATTCGAAATCGCGCTCGTCGTGCGCCGGTACCGCCATTACAGCGCCGTCGCCGTAATGCATCAGTACATAGTTGGCGACCCACACCGGCAGTTTTTCACCGGTCAGCGGGTGTTCGACGAACAGGCCGGTCGGCAGGCCTTTCTTCTCTTGAGTGGCAACGTCGGCTTCGGCCACGCTGCCGCCCTTGCATTCAGCGATGAACGCCTGCAGCTGAGGATTGTTCTGCGCCGCCTGGGTTGCCAGCGGGTGCTCGGCGGCCACGGCCACGTAAGTCGCGCCCATCAGGGTGTCCGGACGGGTAGTGAAGACCTTGAGGGTGCCTGCTTCGCCGATCGACTCGACGTTGTACGGGAACTGCACTTCCATGCCGCGGGATTTGCCGATCCAGTTGCGCTGCATGGTCTTGACCTGTTCCGGCCAGCCCGTCAGTTCGTCGAGGCTCTCCAGCAGCTCATCCGCGTAAGCGGTGATCTTGAAGTAGTACATCGGGATTTCGCGCTTTTCGATCAGCGCACCGGAACGCCAGCCGCGACCATCGATCACCTGTTCGTTGGCCAGAACGGTCTGGTCGACCGGGTCCCAGTTCACGGTGCCGTTCTTGCGGTAGATCACGCCTTTTTCGAACAGGCGGGTGAACAGCCATTGTTCCCAGCGGTAGTAGTCCGGCTTGCAGGTGGTCACTTCACGGGACCAGTCCACCGCCAGGCCCAGGCTGCGCAGCTGGGACTTCATGTAGGCGATGTTTTCGTAGGTCCACTTGGCGGGCGCCACGTTGTTCTTCATCGCGGCGTTTTCCGCCGGCATGCCGAAGGCGTCCCAACCCATCGGTTGCAGAACGTTCTTGCCTTGCATGCGCTGATAGCGGGAGATCACGTCGCCGATGGTGTAGTTGCGCACGTGCCCCATGTGTAGCTTGCCGCTGGGGTAAGGGAACATCGACAGGCAGTAGTAGGTTTCCTTGCCTGGCTGTTCGCTGACTTCAAAGGACTTTTGCTCATCCCAGAAAGACTGGGCGGCGGCTTCGATTTCACGGGGCTGATATTGTTCGTGCATGGCTACTTTTGTACTGGATAGGGGTGGCCTAATCCTCTTCAACGCGCCATCCGGGGAGGCTCCGGACACGCTGGAAGTGGAATGACAGGAAGCGCCGTAGCATACATGACCGCGCTTGGCCTAGGGAAACCCTGATTACAGCTGTCTGGCCCCGGAAAAGCGTGGCGAGGGCCGTTGGTCGCGGCATGCAGCCGGTTTGTGCAGCGAAGCTAAGCTCTTATTGGGGAGTGAGTCTTATCTTCAATGAGGTGAGGGATGGTGGAACAACGGCAAGAAAACCTGACGAAACCCGAGTTGTACGAACGGTTGATGGACCGTCTGGGCATGGCTCTGGACGCTGCAAAAACCGCTGGCCGGCTGCGCGACGAGCGCCCCGTGGAACTGGAATTGCGTGGCTTGAGCCCCGCCGAGTTCAAACTGGTCAAGGCCTATCTGGATCGCAGTGAGCGTGAAACGCATGGATACCTGTCGCAGGCAGTGAAACAGCTCGATGCAGCACATTCAGCCAAGGTCATCTGGCTCAAGGACAAGGCGCCCGGCACGGACACCGACAAGGTGCGTTCGGTGCGGGCCAAGTAAGCGCATGGCAGGTCAAAAAACGGATCTTTTTCCACAGGATCCTACCTATCGGTTGTAACGCGTTATCAACACTCTTAGGCTTCGGGCATCTTTGGAGATGCCCCGATGCCTTTGCGTTACCTCATCAAACAATTTCTTTTGCCGCCCGGCATTCTTTTGCTCCTGTTGCTGATTGCGTGGTGGTTGCGCCGCTCCCGTCCGCGGTTGGCCGGCCTGTGTTTTGCCCTCGGCCTGGGCGGTTTCTGGCTGATGAGCCTGCCGGTGGTGGTGCAGTGGGGCGCCAAAGCGCTGGAACGTGAACCGCCGCTGCCGCGTGATGCGTGGACGGCGCTGGCGCAACGGGCTGATGCCATCGTGGTGCTGGGATCGGGCCGTGAGCGCGGCGATCTGGCCTGGGGCGAGGATCAGCCGACTGGCGTGGGTCTGGAGCGTCAGCGCTATGCCGCGCGGCTGGCCAAGGCCTCCGGGTTGCCGATCCTCACCAGTGGCGGCTTGCATTACGGCACGCCGCCGACCGAAGCGAAGCTGATGGCCGATTCGCTGCTCGACGATTTCGGCGTGGCCACGCGCTGGCAGGAGGGCGAAAGCCGTACCACCTGGGAGAATGCCAAACTCAGCGCCGACATCCTGTTGCCCCAGGGCGTCAGGCGCGTTGTGGTGGTGACGCAGGCCTGGCACATGCCTCGCGCCGTGTGGTGTTTTCAGCAGGCAGGGTTTGAAGTGGTGCCGGCGCCTGTAGGGTTTCTTGGCACCGATAATGCGCGACCGTTTGGTGGCTGGCTGCCGGAGTTCAAGTCGATCTGGCAGAGCGGGCAGTTGCTCAATGAAGCGGTGGGGCAGGTGGGGTATTCGCTTTTTTACCGAGGTGAAGCAGTACCTGATTGAGTGCTGCTGATGTCCCCTTCGCGAGCAAGCCCGCTCCCACAGTAGATTTGCGAGCACTGCAGATCTACTGTGGGAGCGGGCTTGCTCGCGAAGCTTTTAAAGGGTTTTCGACATCCGGCTGGCCATCAGCGCCCAGCCAAACAGCAATACGCACAGGATGATCAGCGGCCACGACCGCCACTGCAGGTACGGCGTCAGGTTGTGCATCGGCACCACCTCGCCATACAGGATGCCCTGTTCGAACTGCGGAATCTGCTCGGTGATCTGCCCGAACGGGTTGATCAGCCCGGTCACGCCATTGTTGGTGGCGCGGATCATCCAGCGGCCCGCCTCCAGTGCGCGCATCTGTGCCATCTGCAAGTGCTGCAGCGGCCCGATCGAGGTGCCGAACCAGGTGTCGTTGCTGATCGTCAGCAGCAGATCACTGCGTGCCGACAGGCCGGCGGCGAATTCCGGATAGACCACTTCGTAGCAGATGAACGGCGCAATCTGATAACCCTTGGCCTGCAGCAATGGCTGATCCGCCGGGCCGCGAGCGAAGTCGGACATCGGCAAATCAAAGAACGCAATCAAACCGCGCAGCAGCTCCTGCAACGGCACGTATTCGCCGAACGGCACCAGTTTCTGCTTGAGGTAGGTGCCATCGCCTTCGCCGACCACGGTAATGCCGTTGAAGAAGCGTTTTTCGTGACGGACCATTTCGCGGATCGGCACGCCGGTGATCAGCGCCGATTTACGCTCGGCGGCGAAGTTGCCCATCATGTTCAGGTAGCCCTCGGCGGACTCCTTGAGTACCGGCACCGCGGTTTCCGGCCAGATCAGGAGGTCCACTCGCTTCGAACGGAAGCTCAGGTCGCGGTACAGCGCCAGTTGCGCGTTGAGTTGCGCCGGGTCCCACTTCATGCTTTGCTCGACGTTACCCTGAATCGCGGCCACGCTCAGTGCCGGGCCGGACGGACTGGTCCAGGCGTGGCCCTTGAGCGCAATACCGGCGACCCAAGGCCCGATCAATAACACCAGGCCCGCCGCGATAAAGCCTTTGCGACCGGATTGCAGCAAACGCGGCGTGTTGTAGATCAGTGCCGCAGTCAGCGCCAGAACGAACGACACCAGCCACATGCCACCCAGTGGCGCGAGCCCGGTCAATGGACCGTCGAGCTGGCTGTAACCGGAATAAAGCCACGGAAAACCAGTGAGGAACCAGCCGCGAAAGGCTTCCTGGCCGACCCACAATGCGGCAAACGCCAGTGCGTCGGCCAGCGGTGCCTCGTTGCGGCGCAACCAGCGCGCCCAGACCCAGGCGGGCAGGGCGAAGAAAAACGCGATCGCGGCGGTGAACAGCAGCATCAGGAATCCGGCCAGCAGCACCGAGGCGCCACCGAAATGGTGGATGCTGTAATAAATCCAGCTGGTGCCGGCGCCGAACAGGCCAAAACCGAAGCACCAGCCACGGCCCAGCGCCTGACGCGGTTTCAGCTCGCGCAGACCGGCGTAGAACAGGCCGACTGCCAGCAAGGCCAGCGGCCAGATGTTGAACGGCGCCAGGGCGAAGGTGGTGATTGCACCGGCCGCCACGGCCAGCAGGTTACCGGGCCAGCCGGGGCGGGTTGTCCAGCGCATTTCAGTCCTTAAATTTACCGGGCGATTGGGGTCAGTCGCAGCAAATGAATGCGACGGCTGTCGGCATTCAGGATGCGGAAACGATAGGCGCCGATTTCAGTGATTTCGTTGCGTTTTGGCAAGTGCCCGAACGCGCTCATCACCAGGCCGCCGACGGTGTCGAATTCGTCATCGGAGAACTCGCTGTCGAAAAACTCGTTGAAGTTCTCGATCGGCGTCAGCGCCTTGATCAGGAAGTCACCGCTGGGCAACGGCTTGATGTAGCTGTCTTCTTCGACGTCGTGCTCGTCTTCGATGTCGCCGACGATCTGTTCCAGCACGTCTTCAATGGTCACCAGGCCAGCCACGCCGCCGTACTCGTCGATGACGATGGCCATGTGGTTGTGGTTGGCGCGGAATTCACGCAGCAACACGTTCAGGCGCTTGGACTCCGGCACGAAGGTGGCCGGGCGCAGCAGGTCCTTGATGTTGAAGCTGTCGCCGTTTTCCTTGAGGATCAGCGGCAGCAGATCCTTGGCCAGCAGCACGCCCATCACGTCGTCATGGCTTTCGCCAATGACCGGATAGCGCGAGTGGGCCGAGTCGACCACCGCCGGCAGGAATTCACGCGGGGTCTGGTTCGCCTTGATGCTGACCATCTGCGAGCGCGGAACCATGATGTCGCGCACTTGCAGGTCAGCCACCTGAATGGCGCCTTCGACGATGGCCAGCGCTTCGCTGTCCAGCAGTTTGTTCTGATGTGCATCACGCAGCAGCTCAAGCAGCTCCTGACGGTTCTTCGGCTCGTGGGCAAAAGCCTGGGTCAGTTTACCCAGCCATGACTTTTGCCCGTTGCTCGATCGATCTTCGCTCATAGCGATTACTCTGAATCCTTTGTCGTAACGATAGGGGATGTTTCGGCTTCGTCGTCCGCGTACGGATCGGGATAGCCCAATTCGGCAAGCAACTCGCGTTCCAATGCTTCCATTTCTTCGGCTTCGTCGTCATCTATATGGTCGTAACCCAACAGATGCAAGCAGCCGTGAATGACCAGATGTGCCCAGTGCGCTTTTAGTTCCTTGCCTTGTTCGGCGGCTTCGCGTTCGACCACGGCCACGCAGATCACCAGATCGCCGAGCAGTGGAATGTCGAGAAACTCGTCGGGCACTTCCGCCGGGAACGACAGAACGTTGGTCGCGTAATCCTTGTGGCGCCAGGTGTGATTGAGCTCACGACCTTCTTCCTCATCTACCAGACGAATGGTCATTTCCGAGTCAGCGGTGCGCTGGCGCAGGGCCAGTTCGCACCATTGACGGAACTCGGCTTCGCTCGGGGCGCTCGCTTCAGTAGCAATCTGCAGATCCAGCTCAAGCATCGCGCGGAGTGTCCTTGGCGGCATCGGCGCGGGTTTCAAAGCGCTCGTAGGCTTCGACAATCCGCTGCACCAATGGGTGGCGCACCACGTCTTTGGGCTGGAAGTGGGTGAAACTGATCCCCGGAACATCCTTGAGCACTTCGATCACATGATGCAGGCCGGACTTGGTGCCGCGTGGCAGGTCGACCTGGGTGATGTCACCGGTGATGACTGCGGTGGAGCCGAAGCCGATCCGGGTCAGGAACATCTTCATCTGCTCGACCGTGGTGTTCTGGCTTTCGTCGAGAATGATGAAGCTGTTGTTCAGCGTACGACCGCGCATGTAGGCCAGTGGTGCGACTTCGATCACCTGCCGTTCGATCAGCTTGGCCACATATTCGAAGCCGAGCATTTCGTAGAGTGCGTCGTAGAGCGGGCGCAGGTACGGGTCGATCTTCTGCGCCAGATCGCCCGGCAGGAAACCGAGTTTTTCACCGGCTTCAACTGCCGGACGCACCAGCAGGATGCGGCGGATCTGCTCGCGCTCCAGCGCATCGACCGCACAGGCTACGGCCAGATAGGTCTTGCCGGTACCGGCCGGGCCAATGCCGAAGTTGATGTCGTTGCCGAGGATTTCCTTCACGTAGCGCAACTGATTCAAGCCGCGTGGGCGAATCATGCCTTTTTTGGTGCGCAGGGCGACGGAAGCTTCGGCGGGAGCGTGATTGTCAAGCTCGACCACAGCGGATTCCTGGAGGAACAGATGCACCATGTCCGGCGACAGCTCGGTGCCCTTGGTTTCCCGGTACAGGCGGCGCAGCAGGTTTTCCGCAGACGTGGTGTGCTTGGGATCGCCGATCAGCTCGAACTGGTTTCCGCGGTTGCGGATCTCGATGGCCAGGCGCTGTTCGATCAAGCGCAGATGCTCGTCGAATTGCCCGCACAGATTGGCGAAGCGGCGAGCCTCAAAAGGCTCGAGGATAAAACGATGTGGTTCTATGGGTGCGTTCAAGGTCGTATTTAGCCGCCCTGGGGCAATTGAGGTGAAATCAAGGATAACGCCAGTGGCGTGGGTGCGAAAGCTCTTAAATAGGGATGCTGATTTCGACCCCGTGCTCTGTGGCCGTCGAGGGCTTTTGTGGTGAGGGGATTTATCCCCGATGGTTGGCGCAGCCGACCCGAAACCTGCAATCCCGGTGTGTCAGATACACCAGGTAGAAAGGTTTCAGGGCCGCTTCGCGCCCCATCGGGGATAAATCCCCTCACCACAAGCCCCATCCACAATGCGGATGGTGTTACTGAACCAGCGACCCGCGCAGCGAGTGCGGTTGCGCCGCGTCGATGTGCACATCGGCGAACTGGCCGATCAGAGTCGGATTATCGCAGCGGAAGTTGACGATACGATTATTCTCGGTGCGCCCTTGCAGCTCGCCCGGGTCTTTCTTCGAATAGTCGGTGACCAGAATGCGCTGGATCGAACCGACCATTTGTCGGCTGATCTCGAAGCCTTGCTGATTCAGGCGGTGCTGCAAGGCGTTGAGGCGTTCTTTTTTCAGTTCTTCCGGGGTGTCGTCGGCCAGATCGGCGGCCGGGGTGCCTGGACGCTGGCTGTAGACGAACGAATAGGAGAAGTCGAAGCCGACATCGGCAATCAACTTCATGGTCTGCTCGAAGTCTTTTTCGGTCTCACCGGGGAAGCCGACGATAAAGTCCGAGCTGATGCAGATGCCCGGCACCGCCGCGCGCAGTTTGCGCAGCTTGGACTTGTACTCCAGCGCGGTGTGGTTGCGCTTCATCGCCGCCAGAATCCGGTCCGAACCCGACTGCACCGGCAAGTGCAAGTGCTTCACCAGTTCCGGCACTTCGGCGTGGGCCTGGATCAGGCTGTCGGAGAACTCCAGCGGGTGCGAGGTGGTGTAGCGGATGCGGTCGATGCCGTCGACGGCGGCCACCACGCGGATCAGCTCGGCCAGATCGGCCAGACGACCATCATGGGTCAGGCCGCGATAGCCGTTGACGTTTTGCCCGAGCAGGGTCACTTCGCGCACGCCGTTTTCGGCGAGGTGGATGATTTCGGCGATCACGTCATCGAACGGCCGGCTGACCTCTTCGCCACGGGTGTAAGGCACCACGCAGAACGTGCAGTACTTGCTGCAGCCTTCCATGACCGAGACGTAGGCGCTCGGGCCATCGATACGCGGCTCGGGCAGGTGGTCGAACTTTTCGATTTCCGGGAACGACACGTCCACCTGCGGCAACTTGCTGATGCGGGCGGCGTCGATCATTTCCGGCAGGCGATGCAGGGTCTGCGGGCCGAACACCACGTCGACGTACGGCGCGCGATCACGGATGGCTGCGCCTTCCTGGCTGGCCACGCAGCCACCGACGGCGATCACCATGTCCGGGTTGGCCAGTTTCAGTTCGCGCCAGCGCCCGAGCTGCGAATACACCCGGTCCTGGGCGCGCTCGCGGATCGAGCAGGTATTGAGCAGAATCACGTCGGCGTCTTCCGCGCGGGCGGTCACTTCCAGGGCCTGATGTTCGCCCAGCAGATCGACCATGCGCGAGCTGTCGTACTCGTTCATCTGGCAACCGTGGGTTTCGATGTAAAGCTTCTTGGCCATGGAGTAGGGTCGTCACGTGATTCAAAGAACCGCGCATTATAGGGAACAAGCCCTCAGGTTCCTACCGCTGCGCGTCCGGTGGCTATGCTATAGTTTGCGCCCTCATTTTTATCCCCGATGTTATCTCCCCGCCATGACCAAACGCGAAGCTCCAATCTATAAGGTGATTTTCCTCAACCAGGGCCAGGTGTTCGAAATGTACGCCAAGCAGATCTATCAAAGTGATCTGTGGGGTTTTCTGGAAGTGGAAGAATTCGTCTTTGGCGAGCGCACACAGGTGGTGGTCGACCCGAGCGAGGAGAAGCTCAAGGCACAGTTCGAAGGCGTGGTGCGCAGCTTTGTACCGATGCATTCGATCGTGCGCATCGACGAGGTGGAACGTCTGGGCACCCCGAAAATCAGCGAAGCCCGCGGCGCGGTCGGCAATGTGATGCCGTTTCCGATGCCGATGCCTGAGAAGTAACAGCAGATTCTGGATTGGAATGAATTTGTGGCGAGGGGATTTATCCCCGATCGACTGCGAAGCAGTCGCAAGACCATTCGGCAAGGCGTATCAGACAGAACCGGGTTGCAGGTTTTTGGGCTGCTTCGCAGCCCATCGGGGATAAATCCCCTCGCCACAATTTAATCATCACACTATCAGGGAAGCGGCGAAAACGGCGTACGCCCATCGGCGCTCTGCAGTTCCATCAGGTATTTGCGGAAGATCTGCCCAAGCACCTGGGTCGCGGTTTCGAGGTCTTCGCGGGACATTTTTTCCGAGACTTCGTCGGCGGTGTCCAGCGCATCTTCAGCGCCATTGACCGCGGCCATCTTCAGCACGATGTACGCCTGAATGTTGTTGGCCTGCACGCCTTCGCCGTGGAAGAACATGGTGCCGAGTTTGAACTGCGCCTGAGCGTGGCCTTGCAGCGAGGCCTTTTCGAAATAGCTCAGGGCTTGATTGAGGTCGCGTGGCGCATTCTTGCCGTCGTAGTAGAACTCACCCAACTCGTATTGCGCTTGCGCATCCCCTTCGTCCGCCGCTTTCTGGCAGGCAGCCAGTGCCTGCGTGACGTCTTGCGGCTGAGTATTGAGGGTGCAACGACCCATCGCCGGGATCAACAACGAGTTGCCGCCTGCTTGTGCATGCGCGAGCAGGGGCTGAAGGAGCAACAGGCAGCCCAAGGCAAGGGTGCGGCCGGTGCGGTTCATGGGAATCGACTTACCTCTGAAGGGCACGCGGACCCATCGAGGGATCCAATAAGCGCGCATTATGAAATAAGCGAGGCCAACCTTACAAAGTCTTTACTCGTTTTTCTGCTGCGCGGGGACTATATCGGCCACTTTGCGGCGGATTTTTAGCAGAGGTGTGGGAAAAAACGCGTGGATGTAGGTGAAAGCTGACGCTGGCAATGGCCAACGTCAGCGTTACGTCCCTTACTTCAGTGCAGCGAAGGCGCGCTCGGCAGCGTCCAGGGTAATTTTCAGCTCGGCTTCGCCGTGGGCGATCGAGGTGAAACCGGCTTCGAAGGCGCTTGGCGCCAGGTACACGCCGCCTTCCAGCATCAGGTGGAAGAAGCGCCCGAACAGCGCGGCGTCGCTGGCCATCACGTCGTCAAAGGTGACGATGTCGTCGGCACCGCTGAAGTACAGGCCGAACATGCCGCCCGCCTGGGTGGTCACGAAGGGAATGCCCGCCGCATCGGCGCGTTGTTGCAGGCCGTCGAGCAGACGCGTGGTGTAGTCGGTCAGTTCGGCGTGGAAGCCCGGACGGCTGATCAGGCGCAGGGTGGTCAGACCGGCAGCCATCGCCAGCGGGTTACCCGACAGGGTGCCGGCCTGATACACCGGACCCAGCGGCGCGATGCGCTGCATGATTTCGCGCTTGCCGCCGAAGCAGCCGACCGGCATGCCGCCGCCGATGATCTTGCCGAAGGTGGTCAGGTCCGGGGTCACGCCGTAGTAAGCCTGGGCTCCACCGAGGGCAACGCGGAAACCGGTCATCACTTCGTCGAAGATCAGCACCACGCCATGCTTGTCGCACAGCGAGCGCAGGCCTTCGAGGAAACCCGGCGCCGGCGGTACGCAGTTCATGTTGCCGGCCACCGGCTCGACAATAATGCACGCTACGTCCTGGCCAACTTCGGCGAGCATCTTCTCGACGGCGTCGATGTCGTTGAACGGCAGGGTCAGGGTGTGTTTGGCAAACGCGGCCGGCACGCCGGCGGAGCTTGGCACGCCTTGAGTCAGAGCACCGGAGCCGGCCTTGACCAGCAGGCTGTCGGAGTGACCGTGGTAGCAGCCTTCGAATTTGATGATGCTGTCACGCCCGGTGTAACCACGGGCCAGACGGATTGCGCTCATGGTCGCTTCGGTGCCGGAGCTGACCATGCGCACCATGTCCATCGACGGCACCAGCGAGCAGACCAGATCGGCCATCTCGGTTTCCATCGCGGTCGGCGCGCCGTAGGACAGACCGTGTTGCAGCTGATTGCGTACCGCGTCGAGCACGTCCGGGTGGCTGTGGCCGAGGATCATCGGCCCCCACGAACCCACATAATCCACGTAGCGCTTGTCGTCTTCGTCAGTGACGTAGGCACCTTCGGCGTGCTTGAAGAACAGCGGCGTGCCGCCCACGCTCTTGAACGCGCGAACCGGCGAGTTCACGCCTCCGGGAATGTGTTTCTGGGCATTGGCAAACAACGTTTCGGAACGAGACATGGTCGGGCTCTCAAATCAGATTTTCAGAAGGTCGTTGAAGGCGCGGGCGCGGCGGGTCACTTCGGTGGTGCTTTCGGCACCGAACAGGCCGTGGACCACTGCCAGCAGGTCGACCCCGTGGGCCACCAGCGGCGCGGCGTTGTCGAGGGTGATGCCGCCAATCGCGCAGACCGGCAGGTGCAGTGTGCGTTTGGCTTCGTCGAGCAGATCGAGGCTGCAGCTTGGCGCGCCGGGTTTGGTGTTGGAGTTGAAGAAGCGGCCGAAGGCGACATAGCTCGCGCCTTCCTTGGCGGCTTGCTCGGCCAGCGCGAGTTGCGCATGGCAGGTGGAGCCGATGATGGCTTTCGAGCCGAGCAGGGCGCGGGTCGGTGACAGCGGGCCGTCGGTCTGGCCCAAATGTACGCCGACGTTGAGGCGCGCGGCCAGCTCGGCGTCATCGTTGATGATCAGTTGCGTCTTGTAGCGTGCGCACAGGTCGCGCAGTGCTTCGGCCTCGCGCAGACGGCGGGCCTCGTCGCTGCTTTTGTCGCGGTATTGCAGCAGGGTGACGCCGCCTTCCAGCGCCGCCTCCACGTACGACAGAAACTTGCCCGCCAGCAGGGTGCTGTCGGTGATGGCATACAGGCCACGTAGTTTCATCAGGCAGACCTCACGACGTTACGAGCAAAAATCCAGCGGCAGGCGACGCGGCACGAACTGGCCTTTGCCCAGTTGTTCGGCATCGCGCAGGGTACGCCAGGTGTAATCCAGCGCGGTGCGTACGGCGCTGGCGAGGTGTTCACCCTGAGCCAGACGACCGGCAATCGCGCTGGCCAGGGTGCAACCGGAACCGTGATAGCTGCCGGGCAAACGCTGGCAATAAAAGGTTTCACGCAGGCCGTCGCGGCTGTACAGGCGATTATGAATTTCAGTTTCGTCGCCGTGGCCGCCGGTGATCAGCAGGTTTTTGACGAACGGCAGGAGTTTGTCCGCGCACTCGTCCGCAGTGCCTTCGGGCAGTTCGGCGAGGATCCGCGCTTCAGGCAGGTTGGGGGTGGCAATGATCGACAGCGGCAGCAGCCGCTCGCGCATCGCGTAACCGACTTCGTCCTTGCCCAGACGCCCACCGCCGCCGGCACGCAGCACCGGATCGCAGACCACCGGCAGATGCGGGTGCGCTGAAAGCAGTTCGACCACGGTGTCGACCATTTCCAGCGAACCGAGCATGCCCAGTTTGACCGCGGCGACTTCGGAGTCGTTGAGTACGGCATTGGCCTGCGCCAATACCCACTCACGGTCGAGGACGCGGAAATCCGTGACGTTGACGGTGTCTTGCACGGTCAGGGCGGTGACGGCCGGAGCCGCATGGCAACCCTGCGCGAGCAGGGCTTCGATATCTGCCTGCAAGCCGGCGCCACCACTGGGGTCGTGGCCGGAGAGACAGAGGACAACGGGGCGGGAGCTGTAGATATTCATGGTGCGCGAGCTTACCACCAAACCCGTTTTACGGGTGGGAGGCGGTGGAGCAAGATCAAAAGATCGCAGCCTGCGGCAGCTCCTACAGGGATGGCATTTCCATGTAGGAGCTGCCGCAGGCTGCGATCTTTTGATCTTCTTGACCAACTCAACAGCTCTAGTCCGCGACTTTCCTCTGAAACGCCCGTTCTAGAGCCTTTGTAGGAAAAGTTTCGATGGTGCACAATGGCCATCAACGGCTATGCTAGGCTGGATCCAAACCAATAACAGGTAATACCGGTTTTACGTCTACTCAAAGGGAATGGGGGGCTTCCTGACACAACCGGACGAGCCACGCTGGGGCTTCAATGCGCTATTTGCTGATGTTGCTGTTCTGCTTGCCCCTCCTCGCAAGCGCCGTCGAGTTCGACGAAAATACTCAAAGCCTGCCCTTGGGCCGCGCCCTGCAGGTGTTCGAAGACCCGAGCGGTCAGGCGAGCATCGCCGATGTCCGTGCCCAAGCGGCGGCAGGCAATTTCAAAACCCACGATAAAGCCACGCTCAATGCCGGGTACTCGCGTTCGGCGTTCTGGCTGAAGATCGACCTGCATTACCGGCCGAACAATCCCGCCGCGCAACGCACCTGGCTGCTGGAGCTGGCGTACCCGCCGCTCGATCATCTGGATCTGTATCTGGCCGACGCCAGTGGCGACTATCGCCTGGTCCGGCAGACGGGTGATGCCTTGCCGTTCGCCAGTCGCGAGATCCGTCAGAACAACTATCTGTTCGACCTTGAATTCAAGCCCGATCAACAGCGCACGGTGTACCTGCGCCTTGCGAGCGAAGGTTCGATCCAGGCGCCGGTGACGTTGTGGTCGAGCACCGCGTACCTTGAAGATCAGCCGGTGCGCCTGTATGTGCTGGGGATCATTTATGGCGTGCTGCTGGGGATGCTGGTCTACAACCTGTTCATCTACCTGAGCGTGCGTGATACCAGCTACCTCTATTACATCTTCTATATTGCCTCGTTCGGCTTCTATCAACTGTCGGTGAACGGCGCGGCGGTGCAGTACTTCTGGCCGGACAATCCGTGGTGGACCAACGCTTCCACGCCTTTTTTCATCGGCTGTGCGGGGCTGTTCGGCAGCCAGTTCGCCCGCAGTTTCCTGCAGACCAGAACCCACAGCCGCTGGCTCGACCGGCTGCTGATTGCGCTGATTGCATTCGGCGCGCTGGTGGTCGGTCTGTCGCTGATGACCAGTTATGCGCTGTCGCTGCGCCTGGCGACCGTGCTGGCGCTGACCTTCACCGTGGTGATCTTCGCCGCCGGCATCCTCGCCTGGTGGCGCGGTCTGCGGGTGGCGCGTTATTTCATCATTGCCTGGTCGGCGTTTTTGCTCGGCGGCATCGTCAATACGCTGATGGTGCTCGGCCTGCTGCCAAACGTGTTCCTGACCATGTACGCCAGCCAGATCGGCTCGGCGATTGAAGTGGCGCTGTTGTCGCTGGCGCTGGCCGACCGCATCAATGCCATGCGCGAGCAGCAGGCGCAGACCCTGTTCGATGCCGGGCAGAAGCTCGAAGTGCTCAACCAGCAACTGGCCCACAGCAACAAGCTCAAGGACGAATTCCTCGCAACCCTGACCCACGAATTACGCACGCCAATGAACGGGGTGATCGGTTCGCTGGAGCTGATGCAGACCGTCGAGCTGGAGCCTGAACTGGAGCAATACCAGCAAACCGCCGCCGGATCCGCCCGGGACATGATGCGCATGGTCAACGGCATCCTGACCCTCACCGAACTGCAGGCCGGCAAGCTCAAGGCAACGCCGGGCAGCTTCAGCCTGCGTGGGGTGGTCGAGGCGTTGCGCGTGCAGTTCGACGGCAACGCGGCGAGCAAGTCGCTGGAGTTCAAAGTCGAGGTGCAGCCGACGCTGCCGGACCGTTTGCACGGCGACAGCGCGAAACTGGCGCAGTGCCTGGAATGCCTGCTGGACAACGCGATCAAGTTCACCCGGGTTGGTGGCCTGGCACTACGGGTCACCGGCAAGCAGACGGCGGACCACCGCCTGGCGCTGTCGTTTGCGGTGATCGACACCGGCATCGGCTTCACCGATCTGGGCGAGGCGACGATGTATCAGCGTTTCTTCCAGCTCGACGGCTCGATGACCCGCGAATACGGCGGGCTGGGCGTAGGGCTGGCGATCTGCCGGCAACTGGTCGAGCTGCTCGGCGGCAAGCTCACCCATCGTTCCGAACCCGGAAGCGGCAGCCGCTTTCAGCTGGATGTCGAATTCGAACTGCCAGCACTTGATGCGGCACCGAATCCGGCGTCGCAGGCCGAGCGCATCCGCGCGCCGCAGGACTGCACGGTGTTGCTGGTGGACGACAATAGCGTCAATCAGCTGGTGATGCGTGGCATGTTGCTCAAGCTCGGTTTCCGCGTGCGCACGGCGGACCACGGCACGGCGGCACTCGACTGTCTGCAGCGGGAAAGTTTCGACGCGGTGCTGATCGATTGCCAGCTACCGAGCCATGAAGGGGCATCGCTGTGCTGCCAGATCCACGCTTTGCCGGGCTGTGCGCAGTTGCCGGTGTTCATGCTGGCTCAGGGCTCGAATCGCGAGCACTGCGCGCCTGGCACGCGCATCGATTATCTGAGCAAACCGGTGAAGTTCGAGGACCTGCAAACGGCGCTGGAGCGTCGGGTGCTCAGCGCCTGACAGGGTGAAAGCGCCGCCAATTCGGCGCATATGACACTTTGATCAGTCACGGGCCGGTGCTTAACTGAATCCCCTGGCTGACCAGAGGAGCCCCGTCATGAACCTGCATCAGTTCGCCGAAACCCACGAAGTCACCAACCAGCCACCGGCGCTGGACGGTGCCAACCTGTACCGCATCGACCTGCCGTTGCAGGAGTGGTCGCGGCGGTTCGGCGCTGGTTGGGCCGAGTCGCGGATCGATGCCTACGGGGCGCTGGCCGGCGGGCCGCTGATGGCAGCCGGGTTTCTCGCCAATCAGAACAAGCCGGTATTTGTCAGCCATGACCGCTACGGCCATCGCCTCGATCTGGTGGAGTTTCACCCGGCCTACCACGAGCTGATGCGCACCGCGATTGAACATGGCCTGACCTCGTTACCCTGGAGCCATCCACAGGACGGTGCGCATGTTGCCCGCGCCTCGATGAGCTATCTGCACAGTCAGGCCGAGGCCGGCAGTGGTTGCCCGTTGACCATGACCTTTGCCAGCGTCCCGGCGATGCGCCTGCAACCGGATCTGGCCGAGCAGTGGCTGCCGAAAATCCTCGCCACCGCATACGACCCGCGCAACGTCGGCATGGCGCACAAGGCCGGCGTGACCATCGGCATGGCGATGACCGAGAAGCAGGGCGGCACCGATGTGCGCGCCAACACCACCAAGGCTTATCCGGTTGGCGCCAGTGGCCCGGGCCAGGCCTATGAACTGGTCGGACACAAGTGGTTTTGCTCGGCGCCAATGTGCGATGCGTTTCTGACGCTGGCGCAGACCGACAAGGGCCTGACCTGCTTTCTGCTGCCACGCCATCGCCCGGACGACACGCGTAATCAGTTCTACATCCAGCGTCTGAAAAACAAACTCGGCAACCAGTCCAACGCTTCCAGCGAAGTCGAGTTCCGTGGCGCGCTGGCGTGGATGGTCGGCGAAGAAGGCCGCGGGGTGCCGACCATTATCGAGATGGTGGCGATGACCCGTTTCGATTGCATGGTCGGCTCCAGCGCGCTGATGCGTCAGGCGCTGACCCAGGCCAGCCACCACTGCGCGCACCGCAAGGTCGGCGGCAAACTGCTCAGCGAGCAACCGTTGATGCAGAACGTGCTGGCCGATCTGGCGCTGGAAAGCGAAGCCGCACTGGCCTTGAGCCTGCGCATGGGCAAGGCGCTGGATCATCTGGATGATCGCCACGAAGCGCAATTCGCCCGGCTGGTGACGGCGGTGGGCAAGTACTGGATCTGCAAGCGTGCGCCGGGAATGATCAACGAAGCCGCCGAATGCATGGGCGGTGCCGGCTATGTCGAAGAAAGCATCCTGCCGCGGCTGTACCGCGAAGCACCGGTCAACTCGACGTGGGAAGGCTCGGGCAACGTACAGTGCCTGGACGTGTTGCGCGCACTGTCGAAGGAGCCGGGCGTGCTCGATGTGCTGTTCAGCGAATTGGGCGACGGCCATGGCGACAAGCGTCTGGCCGCGCATATCCAGCAACTGCAGGCGCAGTTCAAGGACACCAGCGATATTCAGTACCGTGCGCGGCAGCTGACCGAAGACATTGCCTTGGGGTTGCAGGCGAAGCTGTTGCTGGAGGCAGGGAATTCGGCGGTCAGTGATGCGTTTATCGCCAGCCGGCTGAACGGTGGCGGCCGGGTTTACGGCGCCTTACCGCGCGGCCTCGATGTCGAAGCCCTCGTCACCCGCGCAACCCCGCAAAATTTCTGAAACCCAACACAATTACCC
>NZ_JBTJEN010000017.1:0-114872 GCF_054456575.1 Pseudomonas sp. Eth.TT006
ATTCGTCGTCGTCGAAGTTATAACTGCCCGGCGCAAGGTTCTCGAACCGCGTGTACTTGCCGATAAACGCCAGGCGGATAAAGCCGATCGGGCCGTTCCGCTGCTTGCCGATGATGATTTCGGCGATGCCTTTATGCTCGGTCTCCGGGTGATACACCTCGTCCCGGTACACGAACATGATCACGTCGGCGTCCTGCTCGATCGCTCCGGATTCCCGCAAGTCGGAGTTCACCGGGCGCTTGTTGGGACGTTGTTCCAGGGAGCGGTTGAGCTGCGACAGCGCCACCACCGGGCAGTTGAATTCCTTGGCCAGGGCTTTCAGGGATCGCGAGATTTCGGAAATCTCGTTGGTCCGATTGTCACCGCTGGAACCGGGGATCTGCATCAGCTGCAAATAGTCGATCATGATCAAGCCGATTTCGCCGTGCTCACGCACCAGGCGGCGGGTCCGCGCGCGCATTTCCGAAGGGCTGATACCGGCGGTGTCATCGATGAACAGCTTGCGGTCATTGAGCAGGTTGACCGCCGAGGTCAGGCGCGGCCAGTCGTCGTCTTCCAGCTGGCCGGAACGCACTTTGGTCTGGTCGATGCGGCCCAGCGAGGACAGCATACGCATCATCAGCGATTCGCCTGGCATCTCGAGGGAGTACACCAGCACCACTTTGTCGCTGCGCAGTACCGCGTTTTCCACCAGGTTCATGGCGAAGGTGGTTTTACCCATCGACGGACGGCCGGCGACGATGATCAGGTCGGACGGCTGCAGGCCGCTGGTCTTGTCATCGAGGTCGGTGTAACCGGTGGACAGGCCGGTAATGCCTTCACCGGTGTTGAACAGCGTGTCGATGCGATCGATCGCCTTGGTCAGCAATTCATTGACGCCGACCGGCCCGCTGGTTTTCGGCCGAGCCTCGGCGATCTGGAAAATCTGCCGTTCGGCTTCATCGAGGATTTCTTCGGCGGTACGGCCCTCGGGGTTGAAGGCCGCATCAGCGATTTCGGTGCTGATACCGATCAATTGGCGCAGCGTCGCACGCTGGCGGACGATCTGCGCATAGGCCTTGATGTTGGCGACCGATGGCGTGTTTTTCGCCAGTTCGCCCAAGTAACCGAGGCCGCCGACCTGCGATGTCTGACCTTCCTTGTCCAGTTGCTCGGCAAGGGTCACGACGTCGATCGGCATGTTCTGATCGGCCAGCTTGGCGATCGCACGGAAGATCAATCGGTGGTCATGCCGGTAGAAATCGCCGTCGGAGACTTGATCGAGCACACGCTCCCAGGCGTTGTTGTCCAGCATCAGACCACCGAGTACAGCCTGTTCGGCCTCGATGGAATGCGGCGGCACTTTCAGCGCGGCGGTTTGCAGATCGTATTGCTCGGGAGCGGAGATTTCGTTCATGGCCACTTGGAGTCAGGGTTGAAAACGGGAGTACCAGAAAGACAAAGGGCACGACCTGTAAACAGGATCGTGCCCGATGTTACCGGCAAGCACCCAAGGGTGCCAGCCGACAAGTGTTGCTTAAGCTGCTACCACGACAACGCGTACGGTGGCTTCAACTTCAGCGTGCAGGTGCACGGCTACGTCGAATTCACCCACGTTGCGGATGGTGCCGTTCGGCAGACGAACTTCGCTCTTCTGCACTTCAACGCCGGAAGCGGTCAGTGCGTCAGCGATGTCGTGAGTACCGATCGAACCGAACAGCTTGCCTTCGTCGCCAGCGGTGGCAGTGATGGTCACTTCCAGCTCGGCCAGTTGGGCAGCACGGCTTTCAGCCGATGCTTTACGGTCTGCGGCGGCTTTTTCCAGCTCAGCGCGACGCTCTTCGAACGCAGCCAGGTTGGCAGCGGTCGCAGCGGTAGCTTTGCCGAAAGGCAGCAGGTAGTTACGGCCGTAACCGGCCTTAACGTTTACTTTGTCGCCCAGGTTGCCCAGGTTGGCGATTTTTTCCAGAAGGATCAGTTGCATGTGGAAATCCTCTTAACTTTTAACCTTCACCGTTCGCGTTATCGGTGTCTTTCGACACGTGACGACCGCGAAAATCAATCAGGCTGTCGACAATGGCTAGAACCACGAGCAACGGATAGATCAGCTGCATGAACAACAGCAGCGTGACGTACAACCCCACCAGCCAGAAACCGGCCAGTCGCTTCTGCCCGACCAGCCCGTGAATCAGGGCCAGTCCGGCGAACACCAGCGGTACACTGCACAACGGCGTCAACATGGCCATCTGTGCACCGAGATTCGGGCCCAGAAGCATCAACGCCAGCAGCAACATCGCCGGCCCCAGCGGGATCCGGATGGCGCGAAACTCGCGACCAAAACCACCCGGGTTGTACAACAACGCTTGCCAATGCCGCCCGACAATCAGGCTCAGCACGCTGACGATCTGCAACAGCGCCGCAATCAGTCCGGTCAGGACCGGTGCAATCAGGGACGCGAACCGCGCTTGCTCATCCACCGACAATTGCTTGTAGGTATCACCAAGAAGCGCCGGCATGACCTTTATCAAGGCTTGCGCGAGCATCTCGATCTGGGCCGCAAACGCCGCCCCGAGCACCACTGAAAACACCACTCCAATCACTACGCTGACCAACAGCGTGCGAACCCAGGACTCACTTGCGCGCAAAACCAACGCAAGTCCCGAAGACCCCAGCAGCACCAGAAGTGCCCGTGGGTCATCGGCATACAGCCACCAGATCAAAGCCGGCAGCAGCCCCAGAGACAGAACACCCAGGGCGTCCGTCAGTCCGCGCCGCAGCAGCACAAGGCTCCCGGCGGCAGCGCCCAACCAATACAACAACGGCAATGTTGCACATCCGGCCACCACGAGTGTGGCCTGCATACGGCCTCGCATGATGAACTCAGCTAAGGCACGCATGCATTCAATCCTTTGCTACTTGTCGACTGCCCGGTCTCAGCGGCCGTGGCTGTCGGTGTAGGCCAGCAGGGCCAGGAAGCGGGCGCGCTTGATAGCGGTGGCCAGCTGACGCTGATAACGAGCTTTGGTACCGGTGATGCGGCTTGGAACGATTTTGCCGGTCTCGGATACGTAGGCTTTCAGAGTGTTGAGATCTTTGTAATCGATCTCTTTCACGTCTTCAGCGGTGAAACGGCAGAATTTACGACGACGGAAGAAACGTGCCATTTGATAGGCTCCTTAATAAGGTCCGTGGATTACTCGTCAGCGTTATCGCTGTCGTTCTCTTCGCCTTCAGCGCTTTCAGCGCCTTCGTGCTCAGGACGATCGCGACGCTCACGGCGCTCACTGCGGTTTTCTTCAGCCTTGAGCATCTCGGATTGGCCGGTAACGGCTTCGTCGCGACGGATGACCAGGTTACGGATCACTGCATCGTTGTAGCGGAAGTTGTCTTCCAGCTCGGCCAGGGCCTTGCCAGTGCACTCAACGTTCAGCATCACGTAGTGAGCCTTGTGAACATTGTTGATTGCGTAGGCCAGTTGACGACGGCCCCAATCTTCCAGACGGTGGATTTTGCCGCCGTCTTCTTCGATCAGCTTGGTGTAACGCTCAACCATGCCGCCGACTTGCTCGCTCTGATCCGGGTGGACCAGAAAGATGATTTCGTAATGACGCATGAATGCTCCTTACGGGTTGTAGCCTGCCGCTCAAAAACGGTCAGACAAGGAGTGAATGACACTTATGGACTTGCTGGCGCGGGGCACATGCGTGCCTGCCGTCACAGCAAGGGGCGTAATTGTAGAGAAGGGATTGGGGCGGCGCAAGGCAATTGGTGATTATTTGAACAATCACCGGAAGACATCTGTAGGAGCCGCCGAAGGCTGCGATCTTTTGACTTTGTTTTTTAAGATCAAGATCAAAAGATCGCAGCCTGCGGCAGCTCCTACAGGGGGCCTTATTTCTTGGCGGCAGCCTTGGCTTTTGCGCCGCGCTGACGCTGGGCTTCGAACAGGCACACGCCGGTGGCCACGGACACGTTGAGGCTGCTGACGCTGCCGGCCATCGGCAGATTCACCAGATAGTCGCAATGCTCGCGGGTCAGGCGACGCATGCCTTTGCCTTCGGCGCCCATGATCAGGATGGTCGGGCCGGTCAGGTCCTGGTCATAGATGCTGACCTCGGCCTCACCCGCCGTACCGACCACCCACAGACCACGTTGCTGGAGCTTTTCCAGAGTACGCGCGAGGTTGGTCACAGCCACCAGAGGAATAACCTCGGCCGCGCCACACGCCACTTTACGCACCACCGGGGTCAGAGTTGCCGACTTGTCCTTGGGCACGATTACCGCCAGCGCACCGGCCGCATCGGCCGAACGCAGGCAGGCGCCGAGGTTGTGCGGATCGGTCACGCCGTCGAGCACCAGCAACAGCGGCGCGCCTTCGGTGCGGTCGAGCAGTTCGTCGAGCATCGCCTCGCCCCAGACCTGGCTCGGACTCACGTCCGCCACCACGCCCTGGTGCACGCCCTCAACCCAGGCGTCCATTTCGCGGCGCTCGGCCTGACCGATCTGCACACGATTCTCGTTGGCCAGTTCGATCAGGGTCTGCACGCGCGGATCGTTGCGGCTTTCAGCCAGCCAGATCTGCTTGACGCGTTTCGGGTGGTGACGCAGCAACGCTTCTACCGCGTGAACGCCGTAGATTTTTTCCAACTGACTCATGACTTCGCCTTCGGTTTACGTGCCCCGCCACTTTTGGCTGGAGCGGAACCCGCTTTCGGCGGGCCCTTGCGGTGTTTGCTCGGTTTGCCGGATTTGCCGGAGGCCGCTTCAGGCGCCGAGCGACCGGTCTTTCCCCCGGACGCCGCTTTACCACCGTTTTTCGCATCGGCCAGCAAGGCCTTCTTCATTTCACGGCTTTTGCGCAGCTCGGCGTTTTTCGCCACGGCATCGCTCGGACGATAGGCCTCGGCGGCTTTCTCTTTGGCCGGACGACGACCAGCGGTTTTTGCCGGTGCCTTTTCTTCGGCAGCCTTGGACGCCGGAGCAGCAGTTTCAGCACCGCGCTTCTTGCGGCCAATCGGCGCACTGATGGTTTTTTCTGCCATCTCGAAGTCGATCTTGCGCTCGTCGAGGTCAACGCGCATGACCCGCACTTCAACGGTATCGCCGAGGCGGAAGCTGCGACCGGTGCGCTCGCCCGCGAGGCGGTGATGCACAGGATCGAAGTGGTAGTAATCGCCCGGCAGCGCGGTGACGTGCACCAGACCTTCGACGTAAATGTCGGTCAGTTCGACGAACAGACCAAAACCGGTCACGGCAGTGATCACGCCCGGGAAAGACTCGCCCACGCGATCCTTCATGAACTCGCACTTGAGCCAGTTCACCACGTCGCGGGTGGCTTCGTCGGCGCGGCGTTCGCTCATCGAGCATTGCTCGCCGAGTTGCTCCAGCGCCGCCTCATCGTACGGATAGATGCGCGCCTTCGGAATGGTCATCGCCCCGGCACGACGTACGTGCGGAGTGTCCTGTTTCGAATGGATCACGCTGCGGATCGCGCGGTGCGTGAGCAGGTCCGGGTAACGACGGATCGGCGAGGTGAAGTGGGTATAGGCTTCGTAATTCAGGCCGAAGTGGCCTTCGTTCTGGGCGCTGTACACCGCCTGGCTCAGGGAGCGCAGCATCACGGTCTGGATCAGGTGGAAGTCTGGACGGTCCTTGATGCTCGCCAACAAGGCCTGATAATCCTTCGGCGACGGGCCTTCCTTGCCTTTGTGCAGGGACAGGCCAAGCTCGCCAAGGAAGGCGCGCAGTTTTTCCAGACGCTCAGGTGGCGGGCCGTCATGGACGCGATACAACGCAGGGATTTCGTGCTTTTTCAGGAACTCTGCGGTGGCCACGTTGGCCGCCAGCATGCATTCCTCGATCAGCTTGTGCGCATCATTGCGAGTGGTCGGACGGATTTCGGCAATCTTGCGTTCGGTACCGAAGATGATTCGGGTTTCCTGGGTTTCGAAATCGATTGCGCCACGCGTATGACGGGCCGCCAGCAGCACTTTGTACAGCGCATAAAGCTGCTTGAGGTGCGGCACCACGTCGGTGTATTCGCCGCGAAGCTTGCGCGCTTCAGTGGCTTTGGGGGTTTCCAGCATCGCGCTGACCTTGTTGTAGGTCAGACGGGCATGGGAGTGGATCACCGCTTCATAGAAGCAGTAGTCGGTCATTTCACCGGACTTGGAGATGGTCATCTCGCAAACCATGGCCAGACGATCGACGTGCGGGTTCAGCGAGCACAGACCGTTGGACAGCTGCTCAGGGAGCATCGGCACCACGCGCTCAGGGAAGTACACCGAGTTGCCGCGCACCTGGGCTTCGTTGTCCAGCGCCGAACCGATCTTCACGTAGCTGGAAACGTCGGCGATCGCCACGTACAACTTCCAGCCGCCGGAGAACAGGCGCAGTTTGCCCGGTTTGGCTTCGCAGTAGACCGCGTCGTCGAAGTCGCGAGCGTCTTCGCCGTCGATGGTGACGAACGGCAGATGGCGCAGATCGATGCGCTTCTCTTTGTCCTTCTCTTCGACTTCCGGCTTGAGTTTGGCCGCTTCTTTGAGAACGGCTTCAGGCCAGACGTGCGGGATGTCGTAGGTACGCAGCGCGACATCGATTTCCATGCCCGGCGCCATGTAGTTGCCGACCACTTCGACCACATCGCCTTGCGGCTGGAAGCGCGGCGTCGGCCAGTGGGTGATTTTCACCTCGACGAACTGACCGATCTGGGCGTTGGCGTTGCGGCCCGGGGTGACCAGCACTTCCTGCTGGATCTTCGGGTTGTCGGCAACGACAAAACCGATGCCGCCCTCTTCGAAGTAGCGACCGACGATGGTTTCGTGAGCACGCGACACAACTTCGACGATCATGCCTTCGCGGCGACCGCGACGGTCAAGACCGGAAACGCGGGCCAGGGCACGGTCACCGTCGAACACCAGACGCATTTGCGCCGGGCTCATGAACAGGTCATCGCTGCCATCGTCCGGCACCAGGAAGCCAAAACCGTCACGGTGACCGCTGATGCGGCCGAGGATCAGGTCGAGCTTGTCCACCGGCGCGTAAGTGCCACGGCGGGTGTAGATCAGTTGAGCGTCGCGCTCCATGGCGCGCAAGCGGCGGCGCAGGGCTTCGATCTGGTCTTCGGTGGTCAGACCAAACTCTTCGACCAGCTCTTCACGGGCAGCAGGCGAACCACGATCAGCAAGGTGCTGAAGGATCAGTTCGCGGCTGGGAATAGGGTTTTCATATTTTTCCGCTTCACGAGCGGCCTCGGGATCGAGGGACTGCCAATCGGCCATTAGATAGTTTTCACCTTGTCTATATGCGGGTTAGTTTGGCATAGGCGCCATCAAACGGGAAATTTCCCACTCTATAAGGCTGTTCTAAAGCCTTGTATCGACGCGTGAAAGCCCTTTTGAACACCACCGGTAAAAAAAATCCATTTTTTTTGCGGGCAGGGGTTTACAGCTAAAAAGGCGCTCCGTATAGTGCGCGCCATCGACGACGTACACACGTTGCCGAGATGCCCAGGTGGTGAAATTGGTAGACACGCCAGCTTCAGGTGCTGGTGACCTTACGGTCGTGGAAGTTCGAGTCTTCTCCTGGGCACCAATTTCGAGTTTTGAGACTAGATCAGTTTCGAGACTCACACAAAAACCCGCGAAAGCGGGTTTTTTGCATTCTAAGGAACGCGTTTGTTAAAACCGATTTATTAAAATTAAATCAGGGGTTTACAGATCAACAAGCGCTCCGTATAGTGCGCCACATCAACAGCGGCAACGCTCGCGATGAATGCCCAGATGGTGAAATTGGTAGACACGCCAGCTTCAGGTGCTGGTGACCTTACGGTCGTGGAAGTTCGAGTCTTCTTCTGGGCACCAATTCAAATTCAAGGTTACGACCTTGAGTTTCCCAAAAACCCGCGAAAGCGGGTTTTTGCGTTTCTGCCTTCCTGAAATTCTTGATCAAACCCTGTAGGAGCTGCCGCAGGCTGCGATCCTTTGACTTTGATTTTTAAAAACAAGATCAAAAGATCGCAGCCTTCGGCAGCTCCTACAGGGGGGGGGGAATTCGTCGAGCAGCAAGGCGCATTTGAGAAACAATATCGTTTATCATTGTCACAAGTTTTTGCAATGCGACAGTGAGGAACCCTGCGAATGATATTTCGAAATACCCTGCGCCGAGGCTTGACCTTCACCCTGCTCGGCCTGGCACTCGCCACTCCCCTCACCCAGGCAGCCGACGCGGTTTCCCTGACGCTCTACAACGGTCAGCACAAGGAAGTCGGCGATGCAATCGCCAAAGCCTTCGAAGCCAAGACCGGCATTCACGTCAATGTGCGCAAAGGCAGCAGCAACCAGCTCGCCAGCCAGATCATCGAAGAAGGCGAGCGCTCTCCCGCCGACGTGATCTACACCGAAGAATCCCCGCCACTGAACAATCTTGGCGAACAAGGTCTGCTGGCCAAGACCGATGACGCCACGCTGGCTGTGCTGCCGAAAGAATATGTCGCCGGCAACGGCACCTGGATCGGCGTCACCGCGCGGGTTCGCGTGGTTGCTTACAACCCGAAGCTGATCGATGAAAAGGATTTGCCGAAATCGGTACTCGGTTTCTCCGATCCAAAATGGCAAGGCAAGGTTGGCTTCGTACCAACCAGCGGCGCGTTTCAGGAACAGGCCGTAGCAATCATCAAAATGCACGGCCGTGATGCCGCCGAAGAATGGCTGACCGGGCTGCGCGCTTTCGGCAAGACCTACAGCAACAACATGGTCGCGCTCAAAGCGGTGGAAAACGGCGAAGTCGCCACGGTGCTGGTGAACAACTACTACTGGTTCGCCCTGCAGCGCGAAAAAGGCCAACTCGATTCGAAACTGCATTACTTCACCGACGGCGACGTCGGCGGGCTGATCACCGTGTCCAGCGCGGCCGTCCTCAAATCCAGCAAACACCCGAAAGAAGCCCAGCAATTCCTCGCCTACATGGCCAGCGAGGAAGGTCAGCGCGTGATCACCCAGACCACCGCCGAATACCCGCTGCACAAAGGCATGGAGTCGGACCGCGGTCTCAAACCATTCAGCGAGCTGCAAGCGCCAAATGTCACTCCGGCCGACCTGGGCAACGCCGAAGAAGCGCTGGAACTGGAACGTGAAGTTGGCCTGAACTGATGGCCGCATCGTTATCCGCCCCCGCCGCGCGCGGGGGTTACGTGCCACGGCGCAAACGGCCGTCAATCTGGCTGGTGCTGCCGGTTTTATTACTGGTGGTGCTCAGCCTGCTGCCGCTGGCCTACGTCGGCCTGAAAGCCTGGCAGGCCGGCTGGGCCGAAGCGCTGCATCTGCTATGGCGCCCGTATGTGTTCGGCCTGCTGCGCAACACTCTGGCGCTAATGGTCGGCGTGACGCTGACCTGCGGCGTGATCGGTCTGTCGCTGGCCTGGCTGCTGGAACGCAGCAATCTGCCGGGCCGACGCCTGTGGGGCGTGGTTCTATGCCTGCCGTTCGCGGTGCCGGCGTTTGTCAGCAGCTTCACCTGGGTCTCGTTGAGCGCACAGTTCGAAGGCCTCGGCGGGGCGATTCTGGTGATGAGCCTGTCAAAGTATCCGCTGATCTTTCTGCCGGTGGCAGCGACCCTGCGCAACCTCGATCCATCTCTGGAGGAATCCGCCCGCACCCTGGGACAGAACCGCTGGGGCGTATTTTTCCGCGTCACCCTGCCCTTGCTCTGGCCGTCGCTGCTGGCCGGCTCGCTGCTGATTGCCCTGCACATGCTGGTGGAATTCGGCGCGCTGTCGATCATCGGCCTGCAAACCTTCACCACGGCGATCTATCAGCAATTCGAACTGGAATTCAGTAACGCCAACGCGGCGATGCTCTCCGCGGTATTGCTCGCCCTGTGTCTGATGCTGCTGTGGCTGGAGCTGCGGGTGCGCGGCAAGGGTCGGCATGTACGCACCGGCCAAGGCGCGGCGCGTCAGGCCGAACAAGTGCGCCTCGGGCCGTGGGCCATCGTCGGTCAGCTGTATTGCCTGCTGCTGGCAATTGTCGGCAGCGGGATTCCGCTGGGCATGCTCGCCTATTGGCTGGCGGTCGGCTCGTCGGCAGCATTTCCGGTCGCGGCGATCAGTGAAGCGCTACTGTCGTCACTGGCCCTGTCGCTGGGTGGCGCAGCGTTGTGCCTGCTGCTGGCGGTGCCGGTCGGATTGCTGGTGGTGCGTTACAAGGGCCAACTGGCGATCTGGGCCGAGCGTCTGCCGTATCTGCTGCATGCGCTGCCGGGGCTGGTGATTGCGCTGACGCTGGTGTATTTCGCCCTGCATTACGTGCCGGCGCTGTACCAGACTTCGGCACTGCTGCTGATTGCCTATGCGTTGCTGTTTCTGCCACTGGCGCAGGCACCGATTCGCACCGCATTGAACAAGGCTGCGCCGCAGCTCGAAGAAGCCGCACGCACGCTGGGCGCGTCGTCGTTCACGGCGTTTTGCCGGGTGACGCTGCCGATCATTTTCCCGGCACTGGGTGCCGCGTTTGCCCTGGTGTTTCTGGATGCGATGAAGGAGCTGACGGCGACGCTGCTGTTGAGTCCGACCGGGTTGAACACGCTGGCGACCGAGGTCTGGGCGCATACGGCGAATGTCGAGTTCGCGGCGGCGGCACCTTATGCGGCGTTGTTGATTGTGGTGTCGGGATTGCCGGTGTATCTGCTGACGACGCGGATGTATCTGAGTCGCTGAAGTCGCCTTCGCGAGCAAGCCCGCCCCCACAGTTTGATCGCATTCCCCGGTTGGAACTCGGTCAAACTGTGGGAGCGGGCTTGCTCGCGAAGAGGCCCGCCAAAATACCCTTAAGCCCTGAACTGCCCCAGACTGGCCTTCAACTGCGCCGCCAAGCTATCCAGCACCTTGCCACTGGCCGTGGTCTCCACCACCGCCTGCGCCGCTTTCTCGGCCTGAGCATGAATCGTCTCGACCCGTCCGCGCACCGCTTGTGCGCCCTGCGCCTGATGCGCCGCTGCCTGCGTCGCCAGACCGATCGCTGCGTGCACTTGCTCGACCGATGCCTGCACCGACTGCTGCAGCCGTGCACTGTCGCGCAACACCAGCAAACCTTCGCTGGCCTGGCGCCCGGCCTGCCCGATTGCCTCTACCGCCTCACGCGCCCCCTGCTGCAGAGCGACGATGTGCGCCTGAATGTCGCCGGTGGAGCTTTGCGTCTTGCTTGCCAACGCCCGCACTTCGTCTGCCACCACCGCGAAACCACGCCCGGTCTCGCCCGCCCGCGCCGCCTCAATGGCGGCGTTGAGCGCCAGCAGGTTGGTCTGCTCGGCGATACCGTGAATCACCGTCAGCACCACTTCAATCTGTTCACTCTGTTGCGCCAGGCGCTCGATGACTTTCGCCCCGGTGTCGACCTGCCCGGCCAGCGCTTCGATCAGGCTGCCGACCTTGGCCGAGGTGCGGGTGTTTTCGTCGGTGGCCTGACGAATGTCCACCACCTGCTTCAACGCCGCCTGCATCGCCTGGCTTTCCGATTGTGCCTCGTCGGCCATCTGCGACAGCGCGCGCAGGCTCTCAGCGACTTCATCACGCTGCATCCCGGCTGCCGCATCGGCGCCGGCATTGCGCAGGGTCATCGCGCCAATTTCCACGCCGGTACGCTGGGCCACGTCGCCCGCCTCACGCACGATCGGCTGCAACTTGTCCACAAAGCGATTGACCGCCGACGCCATGTCGCCGATCTCATCCTTGCTGTTGATCTGCACGCGCTTGGTCAGGTCGCCCTCACCCGCCGCCAGATCATCCATCGCGGCGTTGAGCATCTTCAGGCGATTGACCACCCGATGCCCGAGCACCACCGCCAGCAGCAACAGCACGCCACAGCCGACCAGCGCCAGACCCATACCGATGCGCCAGCGCAACGTCGCGGCGGCGTCCTGCACGGTACTGCTGGTATTGGCTTTCATTTCGGTCGCGGTGGATTGCGCCGACTGCAGGCGCGCCTGCATTGCTTTGGCGCTATCAGCGGCGGCACCCTTGAGGCTGTCGCCGACCAGTTGATCGCTGCTGGCGATCAGCGCCGAGAAGCGCTGGTCGAGCGCGGCCAGATCGGTTTCCACCGAAGCGGTCGACACACCCATCAACACTTTGCCAATCTCGACGCCGTTGGGGTTGATCGAGGCTTCGAGGTAGTAGACGGAGGGATCGTTTTTCGCCGCGTCCAGCACCTTGTCCAGCGCCCGCTCGCCCTGGCCTTTTTCCAGCAGGGCCTTGTTGATCGGGTTTTCGCGATTCAGATAGCGGGTCAGGTGCTGCCCGGTAGCGTCGTCGTAAACCACGAAAAGTACGTTGGGATTGCGCTGGGCGCGGCGGGCGAATTCGGAAAGGGTCGGCACGTCGCTGTCCCACATGGCGCGCGGCGCCACCGAGGCGAGCAACTGCGCCATGTCATTGGCCGAGTCCTTCAGGTCCTTTTCCAACGTCGCACGCAGTTGCGCCTGCTCGTCCTTCAGACGCGCGGACAGGCCGGCGGTCAAACGCTGGCGGGTGCTCGAGGAAAGGTTATCGAGGCTCGAGGTGACTTCACGCCCGGCCTGCTCCAACTCGCTCGAGAGCTTCTGGCTATCGGCGCCCAGGCGAACGCCAAGGTCGGCTTCCAGCGCCGTGACCGTGCTTCGTGTCAGGGCGACTGCCACCAGCACTTGCACCAAAAGGGCGATACCAAGGGTAACGAACACGGGCCGCAACAAACGGCTTTGTAACAGTGAGAGAACGGCCGACACTGTGAATCCCTCTACTTCTGACGCCATTAATTTGATGGCACTCTTGTAGACAGAATCACAGCAAAGGTCATGCCGTGCAGCCGGCATAAACGACAAAGGCCCCGATTAAGGGGCCTTTGTTTTTTACATCAACGACTTATCAAGCGAACGGATGACGCAGAACGATGGTTTCGTTGCGGTCCGGGCCCGTCGAAATAATGTCGATCGGTGCACCGATCAATTCTTCAACGCGCTTGATGTAGGCACGAGCGTTAGCCGGCAGCTCTTCCAGGGTCTTGGCGCCCACGGTCGATTCGCTCCAGCCCGGCACTTCTTCGTACACAGGCTGCAGGCCTACGTAGCTGTCAGCGTCGGTCGGCGCCACGGCATTGCCTTGCGCGTCCTTATAGCCGGTGCAGATGTTGATGGTTTCCAGACCATCGAGCACGTCCAGCTTGGTCAGGCAGATACCCGAGATGCTGTTCACATCGATAGCGCGACGCAGGATAACGGCGTCGAACCAGCCGCAACGACGGGCACGGCCGGTGGTCGCTCCGAACTCGTGACCTTGCTTGGCCAGGTGCGCGCCGACTTCGTCGAACAGCTCGGTCGGGAACGGGCCGGAACCGACGCGAGTGGTGTAAGCCTTGGTGATGCCCAGGATGTAATCGAGGAACATCGGGCCAACGCCCGAACCGGTCGCCACGCCACCGGCGGTGGTGTTGGAGCTGGTCACGTACGGGTAGGTACCGTGGTCGATGTCGAGCAACGAACCTTGGGCGCCTTCGAACATGATGTCTTTGCCGGCACGACGCAGGTCGTGCAGTTCGGCCGTCACGTCGAGCATCAGCGGCTTGAGCAGCTCAGCGTATTCCTTGCACTCGGCCAGGGTCTTTTCGAACTCGATGGCCGGCTCTTTGTAGTAACCGACCAGCATGAAGTTGTGGTAATCCACCAGTTCACGCAGCTTGTCTTCGAAGCGCGGCATGTTGAGCAGGTCGCCAACGCGCAGGCCACGACGGGCAACCTTGTCTTCGTACGCCGGGCCGATGCCGCGACCGGTGGTACCGATCTTCAGCTCGCCACGGGCCTTTTCACGGGCCTGGTCCAGCGCCACGTGGAAGGACAGGATCAGCGGGCAGGACGGGCTGATACGCAGGCGCTCGCGCACCGGTACGCCTTTCTCTTCCAGCTTGGTGATCTCGCGCAGCAGGGCGTCAGGTGCAACCACCACGCCGTTGCCGATCAGGCACTGCACGCCTTCGCGCAGCACGCCCGACGGGATCAGGTGCAAGACGGTTTTTTCGCCGTCGATCACCAGGGTGTGGCCAGCGTTGTGACCGCCCTGGTAGCGCACTACGGCGGCAGCATGTTCGGTCAGCAGATCAACGATCTTGCCTTTGCCCTCATCACCCCATTGGGTGCCCAGGACTACGACATTCTTACCCATAACACTTGTCCTCATTCGCGCAAACTTGGTGCCGGCGATGGCCGGCAGGAAAACTCAAGAAGCCAGTGGCGATACTTGCCAAAGCCCGTTCTGCTGAATCAATTGCCGGTCGCAGTCCGCTTCACGGGCGGCGGCCAAAGGTTGTCCAGGCAACGCCTGAACGACACGCTGACCCTCACTGCGCAACTGGCAAACCTGCTGCCAGAGTGCCGCATCCGTACTGTCAGGCATCCAGATACCGCCAGACGGTAGCTCGATCTCAGCACGCCCCAGGGTCACCAGGGTTTTCAAATCGGTAGAGAAGCCGGTTGCCGGACGGGCGCGACCGAAGTCGGCGCCGATGTCATCGTAACGACCGCCCTGAGCGATGGACTGTCCCACGCCCGGTACGAATACCGCGAACACCACACCGGTGTGGTAGTGGTAGCCGCGCAGCTCGCCCAGATCGAAGTACAACGGCAGCTCCGGGAAGCGCACCGACAGACGCTCGGCGATCGCCAGCAAGTCTTCCAGCGCGGCCAGCACCGGCGCCGGCGCATTGGCCAGACGTTCGCGAGCGGCAGCCAGTACCTCACGTCCGCCACACAGATCGACCAGTGCCCGCAGCATGCCGGACAGATCGGCCGGCAGGCCTTCGGTCAAGGTAATGACCTCGTCGATGGCCTTGCGTTGCAGCGCGTCGAACAACTGCTGCTCGACTTCGCCGGACAGCCCGGCGGCGCGCGCCAGACCACGGTAGATGCCGACATGACCAAGGTCCATGTGCACATCCGGCACGTCGGCCAGTTGCAGCATGGCCAGCATCAGGCTGATCACTTCAACGTCGCTGCTCGGGCTGGCATCGCCGTACAGCTCCGCGCCCAGCTGGATCGGGCTGCGCGAGGACGACAATGCACGCGGCTGGGCATGCAGGACGCTGCCGGCGTAGCACAGACGGCTCGGGCCTTCGCGACGCAGGGTGTGCGCATCGATGCGCGCCACTTGCGGCGTGATGTCTGCGCGAAAGCCCATCTGCCGGCCCGATTGCGGGTCGATGACCTTGAAGGTACGCAGATCCAGGTCCTGGCCTGCACCGGTCAGCAGGGATTCCAGGTACTCGATATGGGGAGTCACGACAAACTCGTAACCCCAGCTCTGGAACAGATCCAACACCTGACGACGCGCGACTTCAATGCGCGCCGCTTCCGGTGGCAGTACTTCTTCGATGCCATCTGGCAGCAGCCAGCGGTCTACCGTTGCCATTACGCCATTCCCCTTTGATCCGGGCGGCCAGCCTGCGGGCGAGCCTTGAGTGAAGCAGAAAATGACCGATCCGTTCAAAACGCACGCGCATGAACGACGCGGCGAAAGGCCTGTCACCGGCTTCGCCCATCACTTTCCTCGAAAAACGTTCGGGCCATTCAACCCGATGCCTGCAACAAAAAACAGCAATCAAACGTGCAGACGCAAAAAAGCCGGGAATTTCCCGGCTGCCGCATCATACACACGTTTTCCCAAAGGATCACCCCGCCCGAGGTTTTAGCCGCCGGGCGGAGCGATTCAGGTCAACGCCGTATCAAGGCTTGGACTTTTCCAGGTAACGGAAGAAGTCGCTGCTTGGGTCGAGAACCATGACGTCGGATTTGTTCGCGAAGCTTTCACGGTAGGCGCGCAGGCTGCGGTAGAAACCGTAGAACTCCTGATCCTGACCGTAGGCCTTGGAGTAGATCGCAGCCGCCTGGGCATCACCGTCACCGCGAATTTCTTCGGATTGACGATAGGCTTCAGCCAGCAGCACGCGGCGCTGGCGATCGGCGTCGGCACGAATGCCCTCGGCCAGCTCGTTACCCTTGGCGCGGTGCTCACGAGCTTCACGCTCACGCTCGGTGCTCATACGTTCGAACACGCTGCGGTTCACTTCTTTCGGCAGATCGATGGCCTTGACCCGGACATCGACCACTTCGATACCCAGCTCTTTTTCCGCCATCGAGTTCAGCGAGGCGGTGATATCAGCCATCAGTGCGTCGCGCTCACCCGACACCACTTCGTGCAGGGTGCGCTTGCCGAACTGGTCACGCAGGCCCGATTCCAGACGACGGGACAGACGCTCGTCGGCGATCTGCTTGAGGCCGGACGTCGCGGTGTAGAAGCGCTCGGCATCTTTCACCCGCCACTTGGCGTAGGCATCGACCATCACGGCTTTCTTTTCCAGCGTCAGGAAGCGTTGTGTCGGTGCATCCAGCGTCATCAGGCGTGCGTCAAATTTACGCACCTGGTTAACGTAAGGCACTTTCACATGCAGACCCGGCTGGACATCGGCCTGAACCACACGACCGAATTGCAGCAGCACCGCACGCTCGGTCTGAGCCACGATGTAGAAGCAGTTCCAGCCGACCAGAACCACAACGACGCCAACAATCAGGGCGATCAGCGATTTATTGCTCATCAGCGGGTCTCCCTTGTGCGTGTCTGCGGCAGGTCAGTGACATGCGGCGCGACGTCCGTGTTGTTGCCGGCAGCGGCCGAACCGGTCACCGGTGCATTGCTGCCACCCGAGCTGTTCTGAATCATCTTGTCCAACGGCAGGTAAAGCAGGTTGCTCTGGCCGTTCTTGTTGCCGGTCACGAGCACCTTGCTGGTGTTGCTGAAGACTTCCTGCATGGTGTCCAGGTACAGACGCTGGCGGGTGACTTCAGGTGCCTTGCGATACTCGGCGACCAGTTTGGTGAAGCGGTCGGCCTCACCCTTGGCGCGCGAGATCGTTTCGTCGCGGTAACCGTTGGCATCCTCGAGGATGCGCTGGGCCTGACCACGAGCTTCCGGCACGACGCCGTTGGCGTAGGTTTCCGCCTGGTTGCGCGAACGCTGCTCGTCTTCGCGGGCGCGGATCACGTCGTCGAAGGCTTCCTGCACTTCACGCGGGGCTGCCGCGTTCTGTACGTTGACCTGGGTGACGGTGATACCGGTGCGATAGGTATCGAGGAAGCGTTGCAGACGCTCCTTGATTTCGCTGGCCATCAATTCACGACCTTCGGTCAGCACCTGGTCCATGGCGGTGGAACCCACCACGTGGCGCAGGGCGCTGTCGGTCGCATGCTGCAGGCTGATTTCCGGCTGATCGACGTTCAGCACGAAGTCCTGCAGGTTGGTGATCTTGTACTGCACGGTCAGCGGCACTTCGACGATGTTCTCGTCTTCGGTCAGCATCTGGCCCTGCTTGGTGTACGCACGCTCACGCGTAACGTTTTCCATGTACTTCTTGTCGATCGGCGGGAAGTAGATGTTCAGGCCCGGACCGACAGTCTCGTAGTACTTGCCGAAGCGCAGCACCACGGCCTGCTCCTGCTCGTCAACCACATAGACCGCGCTGTACAGCCAGACGGCCGCCAGCACCACGAGGCCGATGCCGAGCAGACCGCCGAAGCCGCCACCGCTCCGGCCCGAACCACCGCCGTCATCACCACCGCGTTTCTTACCACCACCGAACAACCCGTTCAGGCTTTCCTGCAGCTTTCGGAAGGCCTCGTCGAGATCCGGTGGCCCCTTGCGGTCGCCGTTATTGCGGCGCTTGCCACCCCAGGGATCCTGATTATTCGAGTTGCCACCCGGCTCATTCCAAGCCATAGCGCTCTCCATCTGATAAAGCAAAGACGCACCCACGGCGCGCCGACCAATGCTACAGAATGCCTGCCGTTGCGGCACAACCGCTTTGCCAGGCTTTTATTGCAAAGTGTGTTGCTCGATGAATTCCATCGGCTGCAATCCTTCGCGGCTTACCAGTCGATTCAACTCGACCCGGGGCAAACGAACGGTCAGCAGGCTGATGCCTTCTTCGTCGTGCTGTTCTTTTTGCACCGCACCAAGTTCGAAGAACTGCGCACGCAGTCGAGCGAAGCGTTGCGGCAAACGCAATGTCCCCACGAACAAATCACTGCCCAGCAACTCGGCAATGGCTTGTTCAAGCAATTCCAGACCCGTGCCATCGCGCGCCGACAACCAGACCCGTTGCGGCTTGCCATCGGCATCGCGCTGGATCTGCGGCTCAACGCCTTCAAGCAAATCGAGTTTGTTGTATACCTCCAGGATCGGCAAGTCCTGGGCCCCGATCTCGCCCAGCACCACCATCACTTGCTCGATCTGCAACATGCGATCCGGTTCGGCCGCATCGATCACGTGCAACAGCAGGTCGGAGTTGCTCGACTCTTCGAGCGTAGACCGAAATGCCTCGACCAGCTTGTGCGGCAGGTGACGAATGAAACCCACGGTGTCGGCGAGAACAATCGGCCCCAGGTCGTCCAGTTCCAGACGGCGCAAGGTCGGGTCGAGGGTGGCAAACAGCTGGTCAGCCGCGTACACCTCGGACTTGGTCACGTTATTGAACAGCGTGGATTTGCCGGCGTTGGTGTAGCCCACCAGCGATACGGTCGGGATATCCGCACGGGAACGACCGCGGCGCGACTGCTCGCGCTGACTGCGGACTTTCTCCAGCCGGCCCTTGATCTGGCGCAGGCGCACCCGCAGCAGACGGCGGTCGGTTTCGAGCTGGGTTTCACCCGGGCCACGCATGCCGATGCCGCCACCCTGACGCTCAAGGTGAGTCCAGCCACGCACCAGCCGCGTGCTCATATGGTCAAGCTGAGCCAGTTCGACCTGGAGCTTGCCTTCATGGGTACGGGCGCGCTGGGCGAAAATATCGAGAATCAGGCCGGTACGGTCGATCACGCGACACTCGAAAACACGTTCGAGGTTACGTTCCTGACTGGGCGTGAGAATGTGATTGAAAATCACCAGATCGGCTTCTTCAGCCTTGACCAGGTCGCGCAGCTCTTCGACCTTGCCGCTGCCGATCAGGAATTTGGCGGTTGGCCGATGACGCGGTACGTTAAAAAACGCAACGGTCTCGGCGCCCGCCGAATTAGCCAATTCCTGAAACTCCTGCGGATCTTCGCGCGCCTCAGGGTCCTGACCATCCAAGTGAACGAGGATCACTCGCTCACCACCACCGTGGCGCTCAAAGAACAAAGGAGACTCCTATCAGGCGTTACCTGGCTCAGCGTCACCTGCATCGGATTCGGTTGCGCTAGGCAGACGAATTGGACGTACTGGCACGACTGTAGAGATAGCGTGTTTGTAAACCATCTGGCTGACGGTGTTTTTCAGCAGGATAACGAACTGGTCGAACGACTCGATCGTGCCTTGCAGTTTGATACCGTTGACCAGGTAGATGGAAACCCCGACTTTCTCTTTACGTAAAGTATTCAAGTAAGGGTCTTGTAGCGAATGCCCTTTTGACATGTGCCGCACTCCTTTAAGGATTCAATAATAAAAATAGGTAATTCAGATGGCTTTGGCCGCCACACCCCCAAGGATAGACGGCAATTGCAAGGACTCAGCTCAATATGGAGATGGTTCCAAGGTATTTCAAGGCGCGTGGCAGATTGTCGCAATCAAGACTGTCCAGCCAGTGCAGATCATCCCAGCTGCGCAGCCAGGTGAACTGGCGCTTGGCCAATTGACGCGTGGCAATGACGCCGCGTTCCTGCATTTCAACTAACGACAGCTTGCCATCCAGGTAGTCCCAGACTTGGCGGTAGCCTACCGCACGTATAGACGGCAACCCGGAATGCAGGTCACTTCTTTTACGCAGGGCTACGACCTCGTCGATGAACCCCTGTTCCAGCATATTTGTGAATCTTTGTTTAATGCGTTCGTGCAGTACCTGGCGATTTGCCGGAGCAATGGCCAAGTTCGCGACAGTATAGGGCAATTGTTGCCGTCCCGAAGCGGCTGCTTCAGTACTTTGCGCAGATTGTTGCTGACGCAGCGCGGTCATGCTCTGACCGCTGACCCGATACACCTCCAGCGCCCGGCTCAGACGCTGTGGATCATTCGGGTGAATCCGCGCCGCCGACTCCGGGTCGATTACCGCCAGTTGTTCGTGCAGGGCTTGCCAGCCAAGGCGTGCAGCCTCTTCTTCGATCTGTGCGCGAACCTCGGGATCCGCCGCCGGCATGTCCGCCAGCCCTTCGACCAAAGCCTTGTAATAGAGCATCGTGCCGCCGACCAGCAGCGGAATTTTCCCGCGCGCGGTGATCTCGGCCATCGCTTGCAGGGCATCGCGACGGAAATCCGCGGCGGAATAGGCCTCCGCCGGGTCGAGAATATCGATCAAACGG
Organism: Pseudomonas sp. Eth.TT006; assembly: GCF_054456575.1. NCBI lineage: Bacteria > Pseudomonadati > Pseudomonadota > Gammaproteobacteria > Pseudomonadales > Pseudomonadaceae > Pseudomonas > Pseudomonas sp. Eth.TT006. Next base: position 20,323 of record NZ_JBTJEN010000017.1, read on the forward strand.
TGTGGATATTCGGCCAGCAGCTCTTTCGAAGGCTTGGCCGTGCCGATGTCCATGCCGCGATAGACCAGCGCCGAATCGACACTGATCAGCTCGCACGGCAGCACCTTGCTCAGCTCGATGGCCAGGTCGGTCTTGCCCGCAGCGGTCGGGCCCATCAGGAAAATCGCTGGAGGAAGCTGGCTCATCAACGACCGCGCAAGAACAGTTTGTCCAGATCGTCCAGGCCCAATTGGGTCCAGGTCGGTCGGCCATGGTTGCATTGACCGCTGCGCTCGGTGTTTTCCATGTCGCGCAGCAGGCCGTTCATTTCTGGCAGGGCCAGGCGCCGATTGGCGCGGATCGCGCCGTGGCAGGCCATGGTCCCCAGCAGTTCGTTGAGGTGCGCCTGAATCCGGTCGCTGGTGCCGTACTCCATCAGATCCGAAAGCACGTCGCCTACCAGCCGATTGGCTTCGGCCTGCTTGAGCAGCGCCGGAATCTGCCGGATCGCCAGGGTTTCCGGCCCCAGTCGTTGCAGTTCGAAGCCCAGTTTCTGGAACCATGCAGCGTGCTCTTCAGCGCAATCGGCTTCACGCTGACTGACCGCCAGCGACTCCGGCACCAGCAATGGCTGGCCGCTCAGGCCTTCACTGGCCATGGCAATCTTCAGACGCTCGTACATGATCCGCTCGTGGGCGGCGTGCATGTCCACCAGCACCAGACCCTGAGCGTTCTCGGACAAGATGTAGATGCCCTTGAGCTGCGCCAGCGCGTAACCGAGCGGTGGAATGTCCTCCTGACCGGCCGGCAGCGCGTTGGCATTGGCCTCCGGCAGCGGCGCGAAAAACTCGCGGTACGCCGCTTGTGCCTCGGCGGCAGGCACCGCCGTTTGTGGCCGCGGTGTGTACTGATATTGATAGGCGCCACCCGCAGCGGCACCGGACGACGTGTTGAACGCCGGTTGCGCCTGCGGCTGCTCCAGTAGCGCATTGGCCGCCAGACGCATCTCGCCTTGCGGGCCGAACTCGCCAGCCTCGATGCCAGTTGGCCGTACCACAGCGGTGGTCACCGACCCGGCCAGTTGATCCTCCGGACGCACATCGCCCAGCGCACGGTGCAGCGTGCCGTAAAGGAAGTCATGCACCATACGCCCGTCACGGAAGCGCACTTCGTGTTTGGTCGGGTGCACATTGACGTCGACCGCTGCCGGATCGACCTCGAAAAACAGCGCGAAGGTCGGATGCCGCCCGTTGAACAGCACGTCGCGATAGGCCTGGCGCACCGCGTGGGCCACCAGTTTATCGCGCACCGCGCGGCCATTCACAAAGAAATACTGCAGATCCGCCTGACTGCGGTTGAACGTCGGCAAACCGACCCAACCCCACAGATGCAGACCATTGCGCTCGATCTCGATCGGCAGCGCCTGTTCGAGGAAACCCGAGCCACAAATCGCCGCTACCCGCCGCGCACGGGCCGCATCATCGTGGGCCTCGTGCAGGCTGAGGATGGTCTTGCCGTTGTGGCGCAAATGAAAAGCCACGTCGAAACGTGCCAGCGCCAGACGCTTGATCACTTCTTGCAGGTGATCGAATTCGGTTTTTTCGGTCTTGAGAAACTTGCGCCGCGCCGGGGTGTTGAAGAACAGGTCGCGCACTTCCACCGATGTGCCCACCGGATGCGCAGCCGGCTGAACGCGAGGCGCCATGTCGCGGCCTTCGGTCTCGACCTGCCAGGCCTGATCGGCGTCGCGGGTGCGCGAAGTCAGGGTCAGGCGCGCCACGGAACTGATCGAGGCCAGTGCTTCACCACGGAAACCAAGGCTCATCACCTGTTCGAGGTCTTCGAGGTTGCGGATCTTGCTGGTGGCGTGACGAGCGAGGGCCAGCGGCAGATCGTCGGCGGAAATCCCGCTGCCATCGTCGCGCACCCGCAGCAGCTTGACGCCACCCTGCTCGACATCAACATCAATGCGCCTGGCACCGGAATCGAGGCTGTTTTCCAGCAGTTCCTTGATCACCGAAGCCGGGCGCTCGACCACCTCACCGGCGGCGATCTGGTTCGCCAACCGTGGGCTGAGCAGTTCGATGCGTGCGGCGTTCAACAGCTGATTCATTCTTTGGACGCCAGTTCGGTGCCGGGAATGGTCAGGTGCTGACCGATTTTCAGTTCATCGCTGCTGAGATTGTTGGCACTGCGCAGGGTCGCCGGCGACACCTGATAACGCACCGCAATCATCGCCAGCGTCTCGCCGGGACTGACGCGGTGATCGCGCGGCCCTTGGGCAATCTTGCCGGAGTCACGCAGCCAGGCAATGTAGGTGCCCGGTGGCGGGTTTTGCTGGAAGAACTGACGCACGCCGCTGCTGATCGAACGGGCCAGCGCCTGCTGGTGGCTCGACGCCGAAAGCTTGCTCGCCTCGTTGGCGTTGGAGATAAACCCGGTTTCGACGAGGATCGACGGAATGTCCGGCGACTTCAGCACCATGAACCCGGCCTGCTCCACGCGCTGTTTGTGCAGCGGCGTCACGCGACCAATGTTGGTCAGGACTTTCTGGCCGACGTTGAGGCTGGAGGTCAGCGACGCGGTCATCGACAGATCGAGCAACACGCCAGCCAGCATGCGGTCCTTGTCGTCGAGGCTGACGTTGCCGGCACCGCCGATCAGGTCGGAACGGTTTTCGCTGTCGGCCAGCCAACGGGCGGTCTCCGAAGTCGCGCCGCGATCGGACAAGGCGAACACCGAGGCACCAAAGGCCGCCGCCGAGGGCGCGGCGTCGGCGTGGATCGAGACGAACAGGTCTGCGCCCTTCTTGCGGGCAATTTCGGTACGGCCACGTAACGGAATGAAGTAGTCGCCGGTGCGCGTCAGTTCGGCGCGGAAGCCTTTCATGCCGTTGACCTGACGTTGCAGCTCGCGGGCGATCTGCAGCACCACGTCTTTCTCACGCTGGCCGCGCGAACCGGACGCACCCGGGTCTTCGCCGCCGTGACCGGCGTCGATCACCACGATGATGTCGCGTTTGCCGGCCGGGGCTGGCGGCAACTTGATTGCAGGTTCTGCCGGGGTCACCGGTACCGCAGGCACAGTCGCCACCGTAGGGGACGACGCAGGCGCAGGCGGCGGTGCGGCATCGGCCGGGTTATCGAACAGGTCGACCACCAGGCGGTTGCCATATTGCGCGTTCGGCGCCAGCGAGAAGCTTTTCGGAGTGACGGCTTTTTTCAGGTCGATGACCACCCGCAGGTCGGTCGGCGTGCGCTGGGCCGAGCGCATCGCGGTGATCGGCGTGTTGGCGGTCGACACTTTCAGCGGCGCACCCAGGGTGGCGCCATTGATGTCGATCACCAGCCGGTCCGGTGCGGTCAGGGTAAAGACACTGTGCTGCACCGGGCCGCTCAGGTCGAAGACCAGTCGCGTGTTGTCCGGCGCCCGCCACAGGCGCACGCTGTTGACCTTTGTGTCAGCCACAGCGTTGACGGCCACGGCCATCAACATCAGTCCTGCGGCAGCCACCAACGCGCGAAAGCGCATACCTAACCCCATCATTTAATTGGATTCCAATGCCAAAGCGGCACACCAGGCCTCGCCACGCGAGCCCTGGGATAAAATTTTCAGCGAACGCCCGCCGTCTTGCGGGCTAATGGTAATGGTCAGGTCAGGCTTTGGCAAAAAGCCTGCACCTTTATCGGGCCACTCGATCAGACACAGGGCATCGTCTTCGAAATAGTCGCGGATGCCGAGAAACTCCAGCTCCTCCGGGTCGACCAGACGATACAGGTCGAAGTGGAAGGCGCGCACGTCGCCGATCTCGTAAGGTTCGACCAAAGTGAAGGTCGGACTTTTTACCGCACCGACATGCCCCAGCCCGCGAATGATGCCCCGCGACAGTGTGGTTTTGCCCATGCCCAGGTTGCCTTCGAGAAAAATCAGGCCATGGCCCTGGGTCACGCGGGCGATCCGTGCGCCAAAGTCGCTCATGGCCTGTTCATCGGCCAGGTACAGGGTTACTTCAGACACGGTGAATGCTCCTCCAACAACTGACGAATGACTGGAATCAGATCACTGGCCGCCAGTCCACGGCCGAATTTACCTTGTTGCGCGCCGGCATTGGCGTGCAGCCAGACCGCCAGGCATGCGGCATCGAAAGCGTCCATGCCTTGCGCCAGCAACGCGCCGGTCAGACCGGCGAGTACATCGCCCAGCCCGGCAGTGGCCATGGCCGGATGGCCCTGATGACACAACGCCAAACGGCCATCGGGATGGGCAATCAGACTACCGGCGCCTTTGAGCACGACGACCGCCGAATATTTCTTGCTCAGTGCCAGCGCCGCTGCCGGGCGATCGCCTTGCACCTCGGCGGTACTGATTCCCAACAGGCGCGCCGCCTCCCCCGGATGCGGGGTGATCACGCAATCCCTGGGCAGACTGACAACAGCGCTGGCCAGCAGATTCAATGCGTCGGCGTCCCACACCTGCGGCAGCGCCGCATTCGCCGCCGCCGACAACAGCGCCCGCCCCCAACTCGCCTGCCCTAACCCCGGCCCGACCACCAGCACCGAGACTTTCTCCAGCAGGCCCATCAACTGATTGGCCGATGAAGCACCGAGCACCATGGCCTCCGGCACGCGGGTCAATGCAGCGGGCACATGTTCCGGGCGCGTCGCCAGCGAGACCATGCCCGCGCCGCTGCGCAGGGCGGTTTCGCTACTGAGCAGGATCGCCCCGCCAAACCCGTGATCGCCGCCGATCAATAGCACATGACCGAAGCGGCCCTTGTGGGCTGTCGGCGCACGCGGCGCCAGTCGCGGCAGATTAGCCGCCGTGAGCCGCAGCGCGCGGGCCGGCATGTCACGGTAGAAATCGGCGTCGGCTTGCAGATCGTTAAACACCAAGGCACCGACCCGGTCCGCCGCATCCCCGGTGAACAGGCCGACTTTCAAAGCAATAAAGGTCACGGTAAGGTCGGCGCGAACCGCATCACCGAGGACATGCCCGGTATCGGCCGACAACCCGGAAGGAATATCCACCGCCACCACCGGCAGGCCACTGGCATTGATCGCCTTGATCGCAGCGGCATAAGGCTCGCGCACCTCGCCGGCCAGGCCGGTGCCGAGCAAGGCATCGACCAGCACACCGCGCAGCTCGCTGTGCGCGGCCCAGTTGTGCACGGCAACGCCATCATTCATGGCCTGTGCATAAGCCTGCGCAGCATCGCCCTGCGAACGTTGCGGATCACCGACGGCCAGCACCTGCACGGTCCAACCGGCCTGGTGCGCCAGAGCGGCGATCAGAAAACCGTCGCCGGCGTTGTTGCCATGCCCGGCCAGCACGGTCATCTGCTGCGCCGAAGGCCACTGTCGCACCACAGCGCGCCAGGTCGCATGCGCGGCGCGCTGCATCAGTTCGAAGCCCGGCGTGCCGGCGGCAATCAGCCGCGCGTCGAAGTCGCGCACCTGGGCGGCGGCGTACAGCGCGTCGGGTAATTCATCTTTCGTGTGCGGCATGCGTCTTCGGGCTCCGATGTCTGGCAGAATTATACGCACCTCAGCTCCGGTTTCTCTCGCCTCATGTCCGCCATCACCACAGATCTGCCCGCCCTCGCCCAATCGATCAAGGATTGGGGCCGCGAGCTGGGTTTCCAGCAAGTCGGCATCAGCGGTCTGGACCTGGCCGAACATGAGCAGCACCTGGAACGCTGGCTCGCCGCCGGCTACCACGGCGAAATGGATTACATGGGCGCCCATGGCAGCAAACGCTCGCACCCTGAAGAGCTGGTGCCCGGCACCTTGCGCGTGGTGTCGCTGCGCATGGACTACCTGCCCGGCGACACGCAGATGGCACAAAGGCTCGCGCAACCGGAAAAAGCCTACGTCTCGCGTTATGCCTTGGGCCGCGATTACCACAAATTGATCCGTAAACGTGTGCAGCAACTGGCCGACAAGATTAAGGCCGAAATCGGCCCGTTCGGTTTCCGCGCGTTCGTCGACAGCGCCCCAGTGCTGGAAAAAGCCATCGCCGAGCAGGCCGGACTGGGCTGGATCGGCAAAAACACCCTGGTGCTTAATCGCAAGGCCGGCAGTTATTTCTTTTTGAGCGAACTGTTCGTCGATCTGCCACTGCCGGTGGATGAACCGCACAGCACTGAACATTGCGGGCGCTGCACCGCGTGCCTGGACATCTGCCCGACCAATGCCTTCGTCGGCCCGTATGTGCTGGACGCCCGGCGCTGCATTTCCTACCTGACCATCGAACTGAAAAACGCCATCCCCGAAGACCTGCGCCCGCTGATCGGCAACCGCGTGTTCGGCTGCGACGACTGCCAGATCGTCTGCCCGTGGAACCGCTTCGCCCGCCCGACCGGGGAAAGCGACTTCAAGCCCCGGCACAATCTGGACAACGCCGAACTGGCCGAGCTGTTCATGTGGGACGAGGACAAATTTCTCAGCAGCACCGAAGGCTCGCCGCTACGCCGCGCCGGTTACGAACGTTGGCTGCGCAATCTGGCCGTGGGCCTGGGCAATGCGCCGTCGAGCATCCCGGTGCTGGAGGCGTTGAAGGCACGCCGTGATTATCCGTCCGAGCTGGTACGCGAACATGTCGAGTGGGCGCTGAAACAGCACGGCCTCGTGTAATTACATACTGTAGGAGCTGCCGCAGGCTGCGATCTTTTGATTTTGTTTTTTAGAAGCAAGATCAAAAGATCGCAGCCTTCGGCAGCTCCTACAGATTATTCGTGTCAGGGCTGGTCGTTGTAGACAAACTTGGGCATTTCCCAGTGGAAACGGATCGCCAGCAGCCGTAGCAGGAAGCCGCCGAACAAGGTGATCAGGATCGCCTGCTCGCTCGGCACGTTCAGGGCCAGGCAGAGCATGTAGCACCACGCTGCCGCGAACGAGACGCTGGCGTACAGCTCGCGGCGGAAGATCAGCGGGATGTCGTTGCAGAAGATGTCGCGCAGGATGCCGCCGAAGACCCCGGTGATCACGCCGCTGACCGAGGCCACCAGCATGCCGTGGCCCATTTCCAGTGCGGTCATGCAGCCGATCAGGGTGAACGCCACCAGACCGACCGCGTCGAGCACCAGAAACAGCGAGCGCAGGTGACGCATCCAGCGCGCAGTGAACACGGTGAGCATGGCGGCGGCCGAGGTCAGCACCAGGTATTCCGGGTGTTTGACCCAGGTCAGCGGGTAATGCCCGAGCAGCACGTCGCGCACCGAACCGCCGCCCAATGCCGTGACGCAGGCGATCAGCACCACACCGAACCAGTCCATGCCGCGCCGTCCGGCAGACAGCGCACCGGTCATGGCTTCGGCGGTAATGGCGATCAGATAGAGCATCAGCAGCATGGCGGCGGTCCTGGCAGGAAGGCGCGCAGTCTAGCCATTTCGGCGCCGCACCAGAAGAGGGCGGTGCCATCACATGAATGCTTTATCTGTGGCGGGGGGATTTATCCCCGATCGGCTGCGTAGCAGTCGCAAAACCTGAAAACTCGGTCTGTCTGATGGGTTGCATGGGATCGCTTCGCAATCCATCGGGGATAAATCCCCTCGCCACAAAAAGCGTAACCAGCCCCGGAGGTCCGCGAAGCCATCTAGCTGATCAGAACTTGATGAAGTGCTTGCGGTAATGCTGCAGCTCGGCGATCGATTCGCGGATGTCGTCCAGCGCCAGGTGGGTGCTGCCCTTCTTGAAGCTGTCGCGTACGTCCGGCGCCCAGCGTGCGGCTAGCTCTTTCAGCGTCGACACATCGAGGTTGCGGTAGTGGAAGTAGCTTTCCAGCGCTTTCATGTGGGTATAAAGGAAGCGCCGGTCCTGGCAGATGCTGTTGCCGCAGATCGGCGACTTGCCCTTCGGTACCCACTTTTCCAGGAACGCGATGGTTTCGGCCTCGGCTTCAGCCATGCTGATACGGCTTTCACGCACACGCTGGGTCAGACCCGAGTTGCCGTGGGTGCGGGTGTTCCACTCGTCCATGCGGGCGAGCACTTCGTCACTGTGGTGAATGGCGATCACCGGGCCTTCGGCGAGGGTGTTCAGCTCGCTGTCGGTGACAATGGTGGCCATTTCGATTATGACGTCGTTTTCCGGATCAAGGCCGGTCATTTCCAGATCGATCCAGATCAGGTTCTGCGGGTTTGGCATATTCGGACTCCTAGGCAATGCTGCGCAGTTTAGCCTAGGCGGCTGCCCGGGCGTGCTAAACTCGCGGCCGTTTTACCTAATCGCTGCATTCTTCAGACGGAACACCCATGGCCAAACGCCAACTCAATCGTCGTCAAAACTGGCGCATCGAAAAGATCCAGGGCGAGCGCGCTGCCCGCGCCGCCAAACGCGAATCCTCGGCGGTCGAAGCCCTCGAGGGCGGCGACCTCGGCCCTGAGCAACACGGCCTGGTGATCGCGCACTTCGGGGTGCAGGTCGAAGTCGAGGCCGTGGAAGGCGAACTGGCCGGCCAGGTCTTCCGTTGCCACCTGCGCGCCAACCTGCCGGCGCTGGTGACCGGTGATCGGGTGGTCTGGCGTGCCGGCAACCAGGGCATCGGGGTGATCGTCGCGCAACTGCCGCGCACCACCGAACTGTGCCGCCCGGACAGCCGAGGCCAGCTCAAGCCGGTGGCCGCCAACGTCGACATGATTGTCATCGTCTTCGCGCCGCTGCCCGAGCCGCATGCCAACCTGATCGACCGTTATCTGGTGGCCGCCGAGCACGCCGGCATCCGCCCGTTGCTGCTGCTGAATAAATTCGACCTGATCGACGAGCAGAATGCGCCAGCCCTCAACGCGCTGCTGGCGGTGTATCGCACGCTGGGTTACCCGGTGCTGGAGGTTTCGGCGCATCACGGCAACGGCATGGAGCAGTTGCAGAAGCAGCTCGACGGGCGCATCAGCGTGTTCGTCGGCCAGTCCGGCGTGGGCAAGTCGTCGCTGGTCAACAGCCTGCTGCCGGAAGTCGACACTCGCGTCGGGCCGCTGTCCGAGCTGTCCGGTCAGGGCACGCACACCACGACCACCGCGCGCCTGTTCCACTTCCCCGGTGGCGGTGAGCTGATTGACTCCCCGGGTATCCGTGAATTCGGTCTGGGCCACGTCAGCCGGGCTGATGTCGAAGCCGGTTTCATCGAGTTCAATGACCTGCTCGGCACTTGCCGCTTCCGCGACTGCAAGCACGATCGCGAACCCGGTTGCGCACTGCTCAAGGCCCTGGAAGACGGGCGCGTGCAGCAGCAACGGATGAACAGCTACCGCTCGATCATCGCCAGCCTGCCGGAAAACGGCTACTAAACATCCGCGTCGGCAGCCCCTCGCCCGAGGGCTGCCGGATGTCGGAACGCGCCTGACAAATCCCCGCCCCCGTTAAACGTCAGAGCTTTCTGAAAGGCCCGCCCGCGCCTGCCAGCAGGACGTTTCTGTTTCACCGCCCAACCCTTGCAGGCTCGCCTCAGATGCCTAGATTGGGGTCCTCCTTCGCACTTTCGCGACCCTCGAGGAACCCCATGCAGACCTATCACCTGTTCATCAGCCATTCGTGGAACTACTCCCACGCTCACGACAATCTGGTACGCCTGCTCGGCGCCAAACCCGGTTTCACCTTCAAGAATTTTTCCGTGCCGCCGCACAACCCGATCATGGGCGCGCAGACCGACAAGCAGCTCGAAGAGGCCATCGAAAACAAGATTCGCCCTTGCTCGGCGGTGCTGATCATGGCCGGGATGTATTCGACCTACAGCAAGTGGATCAACAAGGAAATCGAGATCGCCAAACGCCTGGGCAAGGTGATCATCGCGATCAAGCCGTTCGGCGCCGAGCGCATCTCCACGGTAGTGCGTGACGCGGCGCACGCCGAATGCGCATGGAACACCGACAGCATCATCAGTGCGATTCGCCTGCACACGGCGGTGTAATCATGCGCAAGGGACTGTTTATCGGGATCAACCACTACGACCATGTCTCGCCCCTGAGCGGCTGTAACAACGACGCAATGGCCATGGCGTCAGTGCTGGAACGTCACGCCAACGGGCGGCCTAACTTCAGCAGCAAAGTGCTGACTTCAGCCGAAGAGAAACTGGCGCTCAACCACATGAAACAGCAGATCCAGAGCCTGTACTCAGGCGACTGTGACGTCGCACTGCTGTACTTCGCCGGTCATGGACAATTCGACACCAGCATTGACGAAGGACTGCTGATTCCGCAGGACTATCAGCCTGGCGGAGACGGTATCCGCATCAGCGACATTCTGGAATGGGCGGACAAGGCCGCGCACATCAAGAACAAAATCATCATCCTCGATTGCTGCCAGGCCGGCGCCGCAGGCGCCACGCGTAACCTGCGCGGCGGCAGCAGCGTGATCGGCGAAGGTGTGACCATTCTCACGGCCTGCAAAAAAGAACAATACGCTTTGGAAAGTCGCGGCCACGGCGTTTTCACCGATCTGTTGCTGCAAGCGCTGCACGGTGGCGCTGCCAACGTACTCGGCAAGGTCACCCCCGGTAGCGTCTACTCGTTTGTCGACAATGCTTTGGGCGCTTGGGAACAGCGTCCGGTGTTCAAGACCAACGTCTCGCAGTTTGTACCGCTGCGCGAGGTCGCGCCGCTGATCGCCGAGGAGACCCTGCGCAAACTCAAGGACTGGTTCCCCGAGCCGAGTTTTGTCTTCCGGCTTGACCCAAGCTACGAGCCCACCGAAGCGACGTTCGACCCCGAGCATGGCGACATCTTCAAGCAACTGCAGATGTGCAATCGCCACAGTCTGATCGAGCCGGCGGATGCCGAACACATGTACTACGCCGCCATCAACTCCACCGGCTGCCGCCTCACAGCACTCGGCGCCTATTACCGTGAACTCGCCCTCAAAGGACATTTCTGATGCCGGTTTTCATCAGCTACCGCCACATGGATCGCCCGCAGGCCATGGCCATCAACAGCCGCCTGATGCAGGCCAACATCAAGACCTACCTCGACGTACTCGACCCGGAGTCGCAGACCACCGAAGACATCACCAGCGTGATCACGCGCAATATCACCGAATGCACGCACCTGCTCGCGGTGGTGTCGGAAAAGACCGCGTTGTCATGGTGGGTGCCGTTTGAAATCGGCGAGGCGACGATCAGCAACCGGCGCATCTGCTCATTCAGGACCGGGCCGGCGGAATTGCCGCTGTACCTCGACAAGTGGCCGAAGTTGAGCACCGACAATGACCTGAATTTCTTTATCGATGCCTATCGTGAGGAAGTGACCAACCGACGGTCGATGGCGCTGGACTCGATCAACGAATCGATCAAGGGCACTTACAAGCGCAATGCCGAGCTGTTTCATGATCAGTTGAAAAGCCGGATCCGGCGCGGGTTCTAAGGCCAATCGACAGGCACAAAAAAGCCGACATCACTGTCGGCTTTTTATTGGTCAGATACTCGCGGGCGGCTTTGGCACGACCGTCTTTGGCTCAGGCTTTTGAAATGCATACAAATGCTGACGCACAATCCCGCCCGGCAGCTCCTTGCCAAACACGCCATAACGCACCGGCCACTCTTTCGGCGGCAGCTTGAACGTGCCGAACAGCATGTCCACCAACGGCGTGTGAATGGCGTAGTTCTTGTAGATGTAGTCCTTGTGCCGGGCATGGTGCCAGTGGTGATAACGCGGCAGCACGATCAAGTAATTCAGCCAGCCGCCGTTGATGCGTACATTGGCATGGGCGAGCACGGCCTGGACGCCGACCAGAATCACATAGGCGTTCAACGCCTGCGGCGCGAACCCCAGCAACATTAATGGCACCAGCACACCGGTGCGGGTCAGCAGGATTTCGATGAAGTGCACGCGGGAACCGGCAAGCCAGTCCATGTGGGTGCTGGAGTGATGCACCGCGTGGATGCGCCACAGAAATGGCACCACATGGTAGAGCCGGTGCAGCCAATACTGGCCGAGATCCGCCACCAGCACCGCGAGCAGGAACTGCACCACCAGCGGCAGGCTTTGCACACTGGCCTGCAAGCCGGGCGATACCGCCCAGCCGGCGATGTAACTCGACGAGGCGGTGATGAAGATCAGGATGAACTGCACCAGCATATGACTGACGAAAAAGTAGGTCAGGTCGGTGCGCCAGTGCGGGCGCAGGATATTTTGCTCGGGATCCTTGGAGTAGAGCTTTTCCAGCGGAATAAACACAATCGCAGAGACCAGCAGCGCCAGCACAAACCAGTCCAGCCCCAGCGAGTACGGCGTCTGTCCGATCGAACTGACCTGAACATTGGTGCCACCAAGAAACACCGCCAGCCCCGACGCCAGCAGCCCGGTAATCCCCAGACGTTTGCGTTTGTTGAGCAGGATATTCAGGGTGCCCAGGCTGAACGATAGCACCAGACCCAGCAACAGTGTGGTGCGTGCGAACTGCTCGTCATAGACCTTGCGCAGTTCGGCTGTGGTCAGCCACTCGGGAAACAGGAAGCAGAACACCGCCAGCAGACTCAACAGTCCGAGAGTGGCGGAAATATAGCCACTGACCCGCCCCTCGCCAAACTTGAAGGGTGCGTTGCCGTGCCGCTGAAAATAGGCTTTGAGTCTTTCCATAACTGATCTTCCGTGATTTGCGAGAACTGCGACTGGTCATTGCGACGCAGGCAGAAACAAAAAAGCCACGGTCACCGTGGCTTTTTGTTAATCACTGCTTCGGCGCGGGCGCCGGTGCAGTGGCTGGCGGAGCAGCCGGGGCTGGTGCCGCAGCCCCGGGAGCGGCCGGTTTTGGCGCGGCATCGTCGAACAGGTTCAGCCGTTCGCGCAGCTCATGGGCCGGGACCGGTTGCTGGTCCGCCGGCAGCGCGTTCGGGTCGACCGGGGTCGCCGGCGCGGCGCCGTGCTCGTCTTTGGCGGAGGGCTTGGCCGCGTCGGCACCTTGCGCACCTTCGATCGCGGCCTGGGCTTTCTTGGTCAGGACCACGATGTCGATACGACGGTTGACCGGGTTGAAGGGGTTTTCCTTGTCGAACAGTGCCGACGAGGCATAACCGACGACCCGCGCCACCTGCGAATCCGGATAGCTGCCTGCCACCAGCGCACGCCGGGCGGCGTTGGCGCGGTTGGCCGAGAGTTCCCAGTTACCGAAATCGCCGGTGCCGGTGTACGGCTTGGCGTCGGTGTGGCCGCTGATGCTGATCTTGTTCGGCACCGCTTTGATGGTATCGGCCATGGCCAGCAGGATGTCTTCGAAGTACGGCTTCAGACGCGCCGAGCCCGAGTCGAACATCGGCCGGTTTTCCGCGTCCATGATCTGGATGCGCAAGCCGTTCGGGGTGATCTCGAACAGGATCTGATCCTTGAACTTTTGCAGCTGCGGATTCTCGTCGACCTTGTTCTGCAGTTCTTGCAGCAACAGTTCCAGACGCTCTTTCTCGACCTGCTCGGCCATGCCTTCAACCTGCTCGGTGTCGACCGTGACCTTGTCCGGCTGCGGCTGCGACTTCACCTCGGGGTTGAGGGTGTTTTCCGGAGCGAGGGTCGGCGTGCCGCCCAGATCGATGATGTATGGCGTGCCGCTTTCGGAGAAGCCGACCGGATCCTTGAAGTAACCGGCGATGGCGATCTTCTGCTCCGGCGTGGCGGTAGACAGCAGCCACAACACCAGGAAGAACGCCATCATCGCCGTGGCGAAGTCGGCGAAGGCGATTTTCCATGCCCCGCCGTGATGCCCGCCGGCTATGCGCTTGACGCGCTTGATGATTATCGGCTGATTGTTTTCCATGGCTTAGCGACCGCGAACGGCTTGTTCCAGCTCGGCAAAGCTTGGACGGTGCGCCGGGTACAGAACCTTGCGCCCGAACTCCACGGCCAGCGATGGCGGCATGCCGGAAGCCGAGGCTACCAGGGAAGCCTTGATCGCCTCGTAGACGTTCAGCTCTTCCTTGGCATCGTGGGCCAGGGAGTGGGCCAGCGGACCGAAGAAACCGTAGGCCGCGAGAATACCGAAGAAGGTACCGACCAGTGCCGCACCAACGTGCAGGCCGATGGATTTCTGGTCGCCTTCACCCAGCGAGGCCATGGTCACCACGATCCCCAGTACCGCCGCGACGATACCGAAACCGGGCATGGCGTCGGCGATGCCGTTCACCGCGTGGGACGGGTGCTCGAGGTCTTCCTTGAGGCTGTAGAGTTCCATGTCGAACAGGCCTTCCAGCTCATGCGGCGCCATGTTGCCGGAGGACATGATGCGCAGGTAATCGCAGATGAACGCGGTCATGCGTTCGTCCTTGAGCACGGCCGGGTACTTGGCGAAGATCGGGCTCGCGGCGGCATCTTCGATATCGCCTTCGATGGCCATCATGCCTTCGCGGCGGCTCTTGTTGAGGATCTCGTAAATCAGCCCCAGCACTTCCAGATAGAAGGTGTGGCTGAAACGCGAACTGAACATGCTCAGGGATTTCTTGAGCACGTGCATGGTCATGTAACCGGGGTTGGCCTGGAGGAATGCACCGAGGGCCGCACCACCGATGATCATCACCTCGAAGGGCTGGATCAGGGCGGCAATCTTGCCGTGGGAGAGCACGTATCCGCCGAGCACGCTCGCGAATACGACGATGATGCCGATAATTTTAGCCATAGATAGAAAGTACTTACTTAAGTCGGGTTCAAGGTCATATTCGGAAGTTAAAAAATCTCTTCTTCTACTTATCGGCAAAACTGCGCCAGACTATAGCCAGTTCAGGCGAAAAGCCAATTTAGCCCATGCCGGGCGCGTCTAAAGTCAGTGAAGATCTCGTCCAGACATGGCTAATGAAACGAACGTCCCACACGCAAAACCGACCACGCTCGAAGGCTGGGTCAAGCTGCTCGATGGCGTCCGCCTGCCCGTGCCGCAAGAGGCTCACGACAAAGTCTGCCGGGCGATCCGTGATAATCGCAGTTCCCTGCGCGACATCGCCGACCTGATGCAGGACAGTCCGGCACTGGCCTTGAGCATCATCCGTGAGGCCAATCGTCACACCCACGGCACCATGGCCGCTCCCGCGGAAAATCTTGAGGTAGCGATCAATCGTCTGGGCCTGGCGCGTACCGAAGAATTGCTCGCGCGGCTGCCCGTCGAAGCGCATATGCAGATCCCCAAGGCCTTGCGCCAGCTGCAAATGATCAGCCAGCACGCCATGCAACAGGCCAACGGTTTTTTCGCCAGCCGCCTGGCGCGCCTGTGGCAGGACATTCATTGGGGCAGCCTGCTGTTTCTCTCGCCGCTATGGCCGTTGGCGCTGACCTATCCCGAATTGCTCGAAGAGTGGGAATTGCGCGTTATCCACAAGGGCGAATCGGCACCAGTGGTTGAAAAGCAACTGTTTGGCGTACGCCTGCTGAAGGTCGCCGAAGCGCTGGTCCAGGCCTGGCACCTGCCGATCTGGGTGCAGCAAGGCTATAAGCTGCTGCTCAGCGAACAACGCGAATTGGTGAAAGTGCTGCGCATCGCCCGCGACAGCGAACATCCGTTGCGCCAGCAACACCGTCTCGACGAAGACCCGACCCTGCGCCGCTGGCTGAACCAGCCGGCCAACACCGTGCTGCTCGCTAACGGACTGGCGTTGTCGGCGCAACAGGCCTGGGACAGTCCGCACAGCGCGCGCTGGCAGTACCTGACCAGCCTTTATCTGCAGGTTCCCATGGATGAAGTGCAGCAGCAGTTGCACCAGCAAGCCGCCAACAGCGCGCGCCAGCATGCCATGCCCGATCTGTGGCACCCGGCCGTTGCCTTATTGTGGCCGTGGGGCACCCATCGTTTGCCGGCCGGGATGTTGCCGGCGGCCGCGCCGAATGCCGAGGATCTGAGCCAATGGCGCCGGCAATGCGCCGAATTGCTGGCCGAGCCGAGCCGCTTCACCAATGCCATGAGCCTGACCGTTGCCGCCCGCGATGCATTGGCCGCCAGCGGCATGCGTCGGGTGATGATCCTGATGGCCGATCGCACCCAGTCCAATCTGCGCGTGCACCAGACCTACGGCCTGCCGAAAGACGCCGCCGCGCTGAATTTTGTCGTCAGTCAGAGCAAAGTCCTGCAACGCTTGCTCGCGCAACAGGCACAGGTGCGAATCAACCCCGAAAACAACGCGCAATTCTCCGCCCTGCTGCCGCCTGGCCTGCGTTCGCTGTTTCGTGGCGAACATCTGTTCCTGCGCTCGCTGGTCAATAACGGCCGGGTGATCATGATCGTCGTGGCCGATCAGGGCGGCGGGCCATTCGCCGACATCACCGTGCAGGCCTTCGGCAAAACCGCACAGTGCATCGAAAAGGCCCTGCACAGCTTTAGCAGCCGTGGTCGATGAGGCTGCGCTACAATCCCCCCCTTTGTGCTCTGGAGACCTCACATGTCTGACTTCTCTGGCTTGCCGCTCGTTATCGAGCCGAGCGACCTGCTCCCGCGGCTCGAGTCCCCCGAACTGATTCTGGTGGATCTGACCAGCCCTGCCCGCTATGCCGAAGGTCACCTTCCCGGCGCACGCTTTGTCGACCCGAAACGCACCCAGCTCGGCCAGCCACCGGCACCGGGGCTGCTGCCGGCGAAAGCCGATCTCAAAGCGTTGTTCGGCGAACTGGGCCATCGCAAAGAAGCGGTCTACGTGGTCTATGACGATGAAGGCGGCGGCTGGGCCGGACGTTTCATCTGGCTGCTCGACGTGATCGGTCATGACAAATATCACTACGTCGACGGCGGTCTGCCGGCGTGGCTGGCGGCTGGCATGCCAATGTCGATCCAGGTGCCGCCGGCGGCAGGTAACCCGGTAGCACTGACTCTGCACGAAGAGCCGACCGCCACCCGCGAATACCTGCAAAGCCGTCTCGGCGCTGCCGATCTGGCAATCTGGGATGCCCGTGGACCACTGGAATACTCCGGCGAGAAAGTACTGGCCGCCAAGGCCGGGCACATTCCCGGCGCAGTGAACTTCGAGTGGACCGCCGGCATGGACCAGGCGCGCCAGTTGCGCATCCGCAGCGACATGCCGCAGATCCTCGAAGACCTCGGGATCACCAAGGACAAAGAAATCATTACCCACTGCCAGACCCATCACCGGTCCGGCTTCACCTATCTGGTGGCCAAGTCCCTCGGTTATCCGCGGGTCAAGGGCTACGCCGGTTCCTGGGGCGAATGGGGCAACCACCCTGACACGCCTGTCGAGATTCAAGGTTCTAAGGACAACTAATGAAAGAGCGTCTGTTTATCCTCAGTCAGTACCTGCTGCCGCATCACCTGCTGTCGCGCCTGGCCGGCTGCGTTGCCGAGTGCCGCGTACGCTGGTTCAAGAATGCCTTTACCCAGTGGTTCGCCAAGCGTTATCAGGTGGACATGTCGCAAGCGCTGGTCGAAGACCTCACCGCTTACGAGCACTTCAATGCCTTCTTCACCCGCGCCCTGAAAGACGGCGCGCGTCCACTGGACGAAACCCCGGGTGCGATTCTCAGCCCGGCGGACGGTGCGGTCAGCCAGCTTGGTCCGATCGAGCACGGTCGGGTGTTCCAGGCCAAGGGCCACAGCTTCAGCGTGCTGGAACTGCTCGGCGGTGACGCGGCAAATGCCGCACCGTTCATGGGCGGCGACTTCGCCACCATTTACCTGTCGCCGAAGGACTACCACCGCGTGCACATGCCGCTGGCCGGCACCCTGCGCGAAATGGTCTACATCCCGGGGCGGATCTTCTCGGTCAACCAGACCACCGCGGAAAACGTGCCGGAGCTGTTCGCCCGTAACGAGCGCGTGGCGTGCATTTTCGACACCGAGCGCGGGCCGATGGCCGTGGTGCTGGTCGGCGCGATGATCGTTGCGTCGATCGAAACCGTGTGGGCCGGTCTGGTCACTCCGCCGAAGCGCGAACTGAAAACCTTCCGCTACGACGAAGCCGCCCGTGCCCCGATCCATCTGGAAAAAGGCGCCGAACTGGGGCGCTTCAAGCTGGGTTCCACCGCGATCGTGCTGTTCGGGCCAGATCAGGTGAAGTGGGCCGAACAACTCGCCGCCGGTTCGCCAGTACAGATGGGCCAAGCCCTGGCACTGCCAAAAGCCTGATACCCCGCCCCCCTGTAGGAGCTGCCGCAGGCTGCGATCTTTTGATCTGTTTTTTAAAAAACAAAATCAAAAGATCGCAGCCTGCGGCAGCTCCTACAGAGATCGCCACCGCGACAGACCGTGACGTTTGCTGCTATGGTTTTTGGCATGAGCCAGACCATGCCCCCTCCGCTGTTAAGCGCCCCGACTCCCACGCAGTCGCGCCTGTCGTTCTGCGAAGCCACCCCGCGCGACCTCAAGCGCTGGATCGCCGGCCTGCCCAAGGCCAACATCGGCGAAACCGCCCGCCAGTTGTACCAAGGCCTGGGCGAACTCAACCAACTGCTGACCCCCAGCGACAACCGCCTGCAACTGCTGGAGCTGCTGCGCCCCGAGGTGTATTTCGTCTGTCAGCATCTGGAGCGACACTTCCTGCACCAGGCGATCATGCTCGACGACCGCTCGCGCAAGATCAGCAACCTGTGTCAGGCCCTGCAAAACCAGTTGGCCATTGGCTACAAGCAGATCGTGTTGCGCATCGTGCCCAAGTACCACAAGGACCGCGCGGCGCTGGTCAGCCTGGCGCTGCAGCGCGCCGCGCATGCGCTCAAGGGCCAACTGTTGCGGGCTGCGCAGCTTTACAGCGCGGCGCCGGAACAGCTGTGGTTCGAGCTACATCAGTTGTATCGCTGTGCTTGCGGCCTGCAACTGCAACAGCGTCGGGTTCACGACGATCTGGCGAGTCTGAGCACAGAATTGAGCCTGGAACAGACCTACATCGCCGCACTGCTATTGGGCAGCGCCCGCTGCAATCAACTGCGGCAGAACCAGATCGCCCGGCTGGCCGAGGTGCTGGAGCCGTGGGGCGCCTTGCTCAAACTGCATCCCGGCAGCCCCGATGACGGACTGTTCGCCATCAGCGCCGAACTGGACACTGGCCCGCGCTACCGCAGCCAGTTTCGTAAAGAGCAAGCGGGCGCGCTGCTCGGCTTCAATCCGCAGCCGCTGGTGGAGGTCATCGAAGCGCACTTGCTGCATCAGCAGACCTCGACGCCACTGTCCGTGCCGAACGGACTGACCCTCGACACCCTGCAACACGTGCACGCCAGTTGGGGCCAGGCCGCCGAGCGCAGTTTTCAGCGCACTGCCGGCCAAGGCAACCTGACCGTATGCGTGGGCATGAGCGCCCTGCACTTCTATCTCGGTGGCGAGCGCACCTTCAGTGAGTTGCTCAAGCATCCCGGCGTGCGTACCGCCAACTTCAGCCGCGCCGTGGTCAAGGGCGAAAAAGACAGCTGGAGCCAGGCCTTCGACGCCGCTCCGCAAAGCAATGCGGAGGAATTTCTGCCTTACGAAGAAATCCAGTACGACCAGCTCGGTGAAGACGAAAATGCCGCTGACCAGACCCAGCATTACCCGACCTACTCGCTGCCGGTGATCAACCACAGTCCCGGCGGTTACTGCCTGGGCTGGCCCGGCGAAGTGCCCGCCGAGTTGCAGGCCGGTGAGATGGTCGGGATTCAGGACAGTTCGAATCAGGGCTGGAGCATTGCGGTGGTACGCTGGATTCGCCAAGTGCGCGGCAGCGGACCGCAAATGGGCATCGAGCTGGTGGCGCCGCACGCCGAACCGTGCGGCTTGCAACTGGTGCGCTCACAGGATGATCACAGCCACTACTTGCGCGGCTTGCTGCTGCCCGAGATCAGCGCCATCGACCTGCCCGCGACCTTGCTCGCACCGCGCCTGCCGTTTCAGGAAGGCAATAAAGTGCTGATCAACACCCACGGCGAAGAACACCGCGCCGGCCTTGATCGACGGGTGGCGAGTACGCACAGTTTCAATCAGTTTGCCTATCGTTCGCTGGAGGCCGCAAAGAATGGCGGCGGCGAGGAGGATTTTGATTCGTTGTGGAAGTCGCTTTGAAAGCAAAAGATCGCAGCCTGCGGCAGCTCCTACAGGGAAATGTGTAGGAGCTGCCGCAGGCTGCGATCTTTTGATCTTTAATTACAACTGCCCGTCACGATCCCGGAACCCCAGCAGATACAGCACGCCATCCAGCCCCAAGGTGGAGATCGCCTGCTTGGCCGACTGTTTGACCAGCGGCTTGGCCCGGAACGCCACGCCGAGGCCTGCAATCGCCAGCATCGGCAGGTCATTCGCGCCATCGCCGACCGCAATGGTCTGCTCCAGCCGCAAGCCTTCCTTGTGCGCCAGCTCCTTCAGCAGATCAGCCTTGCGCTGCGCGTCGACAATCGGCTCGATCGCCACGCCGGTGCATTTACCGTCGACCACTTCCAGTTCGTTGGCGAACACATAGTCGATGCCGAGTCTGGCCTGCAGCTGCTTGGCAAAGTAAGTGAAGCCGCCAGACAGGATCGCGGTCTTGTAGCCCAGGCGCTTGAGTTCGGCGAACAGGGTTTCCGCGCCTTCGGTCAGGCGCAGCGAGGCGCCGATCGAATCCAGCACGCTGACGTCGAGGCCCTTGAGCAGCGCCAGACGCTCCTTGAAACTGGCACGGAAATCCAGCTCACCGGCCATCGCCCGCTCGGTGATGGCCGACACCTGCTCGCCCACGCCGGCAGCTTTCGCCAGCTCATCGATGACTTCGGCTTCGATCAGCGTCGAGTCCATGTCGAACACCGCCAGACGCCGGTTGCGCCGGAACAGCGAATCTTCCTGGAAGGCGATGTCGACGTTGAGTTCCTGGGCAACGCTGAGGAATTCGGCGCGCAGGGCCTGCGGATCAGCCGCCTCGCCACGCACGGAAAACTCGATGCAGCCCTTGCCCTTGTCCGCCGGTGTGTCCAGCGGCATGCGACCCGACAGACGGTCGATATGGTCGATGTTCAGGCCATATTTGGCGGTGATCGAGCTGACCGCCTGCAATTGGCCGGCGGTCACTTTGCGGGTCAGCAGGGTGACGATGTGGCGTTTCTTGCCTTGATTGCCCACCCACTGCTGGTAATCCTCTTCGGACACCGGGGTGAAACGCACCTGCTGGTCGAGCTCGTAGCCCTTGAACAGAATGTCCTTGAGCACGGCTTTGCCTTGCTCGGAATCGGGGATTTCAACCAGGATGCCGAACGACAGGGTGTCGTGGATCACCGCCTGACCGATGTCGAGAATGTTCACACCACCTTGTGCCAGAACGCCGGTAATGGCCGCAGTCAGACCCGGACGGTCGACTCCCGTGATGTTAATCAGGACGATTTCGCGCAACGCGCACCCCCGCAACTGGAAAAAAACCGCATTCTACCCACTTTCAGTGACCATCGGGCACCGCGAGCGCTTTGCCGGTCTAGGGCCTGTCGCTATACTGCGCGTCAACTTCACGGACAAAAGAGCCGAGCTCAGTGAACCGGCCCACGCCAGTTAAAACCGATAACTTCTTCCTGCTGATCTTCCGTGCACTGCGCCACCGCCGTGTACCGATTGCATTGCGCATTGCCAGCCATAACGTGATCCTGGTCGCTCTGGCCCTGGTGATCTATGCCGGAGTGATGGGCTTGCAGTTCAAGCAGGCCATGCACGAGCAGGCCGATGCGCTGGGCGAAAGCCTGACCACGCAGACCGCCACCTCCGCCACTGAACTGCTGGTGTCCAACGACATCCTCAGCCTCAACGTGCTGCTCAACAACCTGACCAAGAACAAGCTGGTGGCCCACGCGGCGATCTATAGCGTGGACAACCGCATCCTCGCCGAATCCGGTCAGCGCCCCAAGCACAGCCTGCTGGGCGAAGCCGAGGGCATGTACGAGAGCAAGATCACTTTCCAGGACGTGACGGCCGGGCAACTGCGCATCAGCCTGGACATGGATCAGTTCCAGCAGCCGATGACCATCAGCCTGCAGAGCATGGGCATTCTCAGTGCGATCCTGCTGGCGCTGTCGCTGGCCTTGAGCCTGCGCATGGGCCGCTATCTGTCGACGCCGCTGCTGCAATTGCGCGTTTGGCTGCGCAACATCGACGAATACACCCCGGGCACCGACCGCCAGGACGAAATCGGCGATCTCGCGCGCCAGTTGCATGCCAACTTCGCGCCGGAGCCTGCGCCAAAACCCGAGCCCGAGCCGGAACCCGAGTTCGAGGAAGACGACGAACCGGAGTTCGAGGTGCGCAACCTGCGTGACCCGAGCTTTGACGAAACCCGGCCGATGGCAGCGCAGAAACCGGCGCCACGCCACGTGGTCAGCACCGTTGAGGACGATGATGACGACGACGCGTTCGCCGATCTGCGCGACGAAGCACTGACCGACGCCGCCGTGCCAGCTGTTCGCCGGCCGACACCAAGCGTGCCGCAGCACAGCGCGGTGCTGGCGGTGCAACTGGGTTCGCAGGAACAACTGCGGCGCCTGCCACGTGCGCGTCTGGAAGAGTTGCAGGAGCGCTACCGCGACTGCCTCGATCAGGCCGCTTCGCTGTATCAGGGCGAAATCGAAACCCTGAACGACGGCAGCACGCTGATGCTGTTCCACACCGAAGACAGCGGCGACGATTACCTGACCAATGCGATCTGCTGCGGTGAGTTGCTGCGCGCGCTCGGCCATCAGTTGCAGATCGAAGTCGCCGACAGTGGCATCACCCTGCAACTGCAGTTGGGTCTGACGCTGGGCGATGAACTGTTCGGCCTGAGCCAGATCGACCTGTTGCTGACCGACTCGGCCCAGGACGCCCTGGCCCTGTCGCAACACAGCCGCAACCTGCTGCTGGTCGAGCGCAAGGTCGGTGACGATGCGCTGATTCGCCAACGCGCGCGCATCCGCCCGATCGCCAGCCCGGAAGGGGCTTGCTGTGTCGAGCGCTTGATGGAGCCGTATCCGTCGCTGCTCGAGCGGCAACTGGCGCGGATGCACGAGCGCCGGGTGTAAGCCTTGGCCTGAAACGCAAAAGCCCGCAGACGAGTGATTGTCTGCGGGCTTTTTGTTGCCCTTGAAAAGATCGCAGCCTGCGGCAGCTCCTGCATTTTGGAATGCGTTCCCCGGTAGGAGCTGCCGCAGGCTGCGATCTTTTGGCGTCTGTACGGGCCTCTTCGCGAGCAAGCTCGCTCCCACAGTGGATCGGCAGCGCCCGAACACCCTGTAGGAACGGGCTTGCCCGCGATGGCGTCAACCCTGCCCCCACAGAACCTCAGCCCCAGAAACAACAAAGCCCGCACTAGGCGGGCTCTGTTCTGAGGCGATCCGGGCTTAGAAGCGGAACACTTCCATGTCGGTGCGAATTGGCGAGGCCATCGGTATCTTCGGCTGCTTCTCGGCATCCGCCGCCGGCGCTGCCGGTTTTGGTGTCGCCTTACGCGGTGCTTCGGCCACCGGAGGCTGGTTGGCCAACGGTTTCAGCGCCGCCGACAACTGCTCGGCGAGGCGCTGCAGCAGAATGCCTTGCGCCTGGACCTGCGACGCCGTGGTGCCGGCGTGCAGCTCCTGCAGATGGACGATGCGGTTATCGCGGACCTTGCCACGGCGATCGATCAAGCGCCATTGCGCATCGAGAATCGCCGGTTGCTTTTCACCCGAATCCAGACGCGTGATGGTCATCAATACCTGCACATCCGGGGTAAACCCCAGCGTGGCGGGTGCCAGCACCACGCGCTGGCTGTCGAGATGACCGGCCACCTGACGCATCAGCAATTGATCGATATCCGACGAAAGGCTGCCTGCCCAACGACCGTCGGTCGATGCTTGCAGGCTGCCGTCCGGCTGACGTTGCAGCAGGGTTTCACGTTGCAGGTAATCAGCAATGACTACCGGGCCCAACAAAACCGCCATGCCTGTGCTTTGCGCAGGCTGAGCCGGACTTCCGCTGTCCAGCTGATACAGCGACACCGGCTGGTGTACGCTGCAACCCGCCAGGCCCAAAACGCCGGCGAGCAGGAAAATAAGGGGGCGCAGAGAAGTCATCATCCCGTCCAGGTGGTCGCCACAAGGCTGCCCACAGTGAAAATACTCAATAAATATAAAGAACGCTCGGCCACGCCGGCGCTTGGAGAGGCCATATCATCCGTGAATATGCGTCGCGACTCCAGCGCCAAAGCATCGATCTACGCGTTAAATCGTAGATCGACACGTCTAGAGAGGGCGTTCTGGCCTAGTTGAGGTTTTCGACGAGCAGCGCATCCACCCTCTGGAAGCCTCTTGGCAGCTTGTTGCCACGACGGCCACGCTCACCTTTGTAGTGTTCGAGGTCGTCGGCTTTCAGCGACAAGGTGCGTTTTCCGGCCTGCAACACCAGGGTGGCGCCTTCCGGAAGTACGGCGATGTCCGTGACATATTCTTCGCGACTGGCCACGCGTTCACCGGAGATACCGATGATCTTGTTGCCCTTGCCCTTACCCAATTGTGGCAGATCGCTGATCTTGAAGATCAGCAGGCGACCTTCGGTCGTGACCGAAGCCAGCCAGTTCTGCTCGCGATCGGCCACCGGGCGCGGCGCGATGACTTTGGCATTGTTCGGCAGGCTCAACAGGGCCTTGCCGGCCTTGTTCTTGGCTTGCAGATCTTCACCTTTGACCACGAAGCCGTAACCGGCATCGGAGGCGATCACGTAGAGCGCATCGTCGTCCGGCATCAACACGCATTCGAAAGTCGCACCCGGCGGTGGCGTCAGACGGCCGGTCAGCGGCTCACCCTGGCCGCGGGCCGACGGCAGGGTGTGCGCGGCTACCGAATAGCTGCGACCGGTGGAGTCGATAAACACCGCAAACTGGTTGGAACGCCCCGCCGCCGAAGTCTTGAAGCCGTCACCGGCCTTGTACGACAGGCCGGTGGCGTCGATATCGTGGCCCTTGGCCGAACGGATCCAGCCTTTTTCCGACAGTACGACAGTCACTTTCTCGTTCGGCAGCAGATCGTGCTCGGTCAGCGCTTTGGCTTCAGCACGCTCGACGATTGGCGAGCGGCGATCATCGCCGTAGGTTTCCGCGTCTTTGAGCAGTTCGCTGCGCACCAGCTTCTTCAGCTTGGCTTCGCTGCCCAGCAAGGCCTGGAGTTTGGCTTGTTCCTTGAGCAGTTCGTCCTGCTCGTCGCGCAGCTTCATCTCTTCCAGACGCGCCAATTGCCGCAGTCGGGTGTCGAGAATGTAGTCGGCCTGAATCTCGCTGAGGGCAAAACGCTCGATCAGCTTGGCCTTCGGGTGCTCCTCGGTACGGATGATGTGGATCACTTCATCGAGGTTGAGGTAGGCGATCAACAAACCGTCCAACAGGTGCAAGCGACGCTCGACCTTGTCGAGGCGGAATTGCAGGCGGCGACGCACGGTCAGCACGCGGAACTCCAGCCATTCGACCAGCAACGCACGCAGGTTTTTCAGCTGCGGCTTGCCGTCCAGACCGATGATGTTGACGTTGACCCGGTAGGTCGACTCCAGCTCGGTGCTGGCGAACAGGTGCTGCATCAGCGCTTCGTGATCGACGCGGCTGTTGACCGGAATGATCACGATGCGGCACGGGTTTTCGTGGTCGGATTCGTCACGCAGGTCGGCGATCTGCGGCGCTTTCGACGGTTTGGCCTGCATCAGCGCGGCGATCTGCTCCAGCACCTTGGCCCCGGAGACCTGATGCGGCAGCGCGGTGACGATAATGTCGCCATCCTCGACGTGGTACACGGCGCGCATGCGCACCGAGCCCTTGCCGGTTTCGTACATTTTCAGCAGGTCGGCGCGCGGCGTGATGATTTCCGCTTCGGTCGGGTAGTCCGGGCCCTGAATGTGTTCGCAGAGCTGCTCGACCGTGGCTTTGGGCTCATCGAGCAGACGCACGCAAGCGGTGGCGACTTCGCGCAGGTTGTGCGGCGGCACGTCGGTGGCCATGCCCACGGCGATGCCGGTGGTGCCGTTGAGCAGGATGTTCGGCAAACGTGCCGGCAATACCAGCGGTTCCTGCAGGGTGCCGTCGAAGTTCGGACCCCAGTCCGCGGTGCCCTGCCCCAGCTCGCTGAGCAGCACTTCGGAATAGCGCGACAGACGTGCTTCGGTGTAACGCATGGCGGCGAAGGACTTCGGATCGTCCGGCGCACCCCAGTTGCCTTGGCCATCGACCAGCGTGTAGCGATAGCTGAACGGCTGGGCCATCAGCACCATCGCTTCGTAGCACGCCGAGTCGCCGTGCGGGTGGAACTTGCCGAGCACGTCGCCGACGGTACGCGCCGATTTCTTGTGCTTGGAATCGGCGTCCAGCCCCAGCTCGCTCATGGCGTAGACGATACGCCGCTGTACCGGTTTCAGGCCGTCGCCGATATGCGGCAGAGCACGGTCCATGATCACGTACATGGAGTAGTTGAGGTAGGCATTTTCGGTGAAGTCAGCCAGCGAGCGGCGTTCTACACCGTCCAGGCTGAGATCAAGGGAGTCGCTCATGCGGGCCTCATCGGTTCGTTGTCTGGCGCAGCAGCATGGTGCCACCGCGCTGGGTAAATTCAAGTTTGTTCAGGGCGCTCATGCCGAGCAGCACCTGATCGCCATGCAGTCCCGGCGCCACCAGTGCACGGACGTCCCGCAGCACGATGTCGCCCAGTTGCAGGCGGGCGATTTTGGTCCGGTAGCCCTGACTGAGGCCGTTGGCCGTGCTCAGGGTCACGCCGAAGCCTTCTTCCAGTTTCAAGCGTCTGGCCAGATCCGCCGGGATCGCCACATCGGTGGCACCGGTGTCGAGCATGAACTCCACCGGCTCACCGTTGATCTGGCCGCTGGCGACAAAATGCCCTTGGGCGTTGCCGGCCAGCTTGACTTCGATCACCCCGTTACGCTGCTCGGATGTGACCACTACATTTGGATTCTGCTGGCGTTCTTCCCATTGGCCGAAAAAACGCGTCGCCAGAAACAACCCGGCGCACCAGGCCAGAATCATCAACACCCGACCGGCACGCTTGCCCGGCGGTTGCTGACTCACGGCTTGGCGCTCCAGCCACCGTCCGGCGCGGCAAAGCGCCAGACGATCGGGCGTTTTTCGCCATCGGCACGCGCGCCGTCGTTGTTGTCCAGACCGATCCACGCGCCTTCGGCGTCCACCACCAGCGCCTCCGCCAGACCGTAGGCCTGTGAATAACGCCGTTGCGGCTGCAAAGCTTCATCTGCGAACGACCAGCAGCGCTCGACTTTGGCCGTCAGCGCATCACGCCGACAGATGCGGAACGCATTGCGCTCGAGGGTGAACAGTTTGCCGTTGAACAGTGACAGGTCGGCGAAGTCCCGAGTGACCGCGCGGGCCTTGGGAAACTGCGGCGGTTGCATCTCGACCCCGGCTTCGCTGAGCAGCACACAGCCGCCGTCGCAATCCCAGACCGTCTGCTGGCGCTTGATCTTCAGCAGGCCACGGCGCTCACGCTCGGCAGCCAGCCAGATTTCATCGCCGGCCGGGTTGATCGCCAGACCTTCGAACAAGGCGTTGAAGTGAAGCAACATGCCACTGGCCCGGGCCTCACGCACCAGCATCGGCGAGATTTTCAGCCACGCCGCCGTGCCTTGCGGCGAGACCTGCAGCACCGCCGCATGCGCCTCGCTGACGATGTAGCGGTTACCGGCGCTGTCGCAGGTGATGCCTTCGAAATCGAGGTCACCGCCACGGATGAACGACGCCGCCCAGGTCCGCGAGCTCAGGCCCCACGGCAAGCCGCTGTCGGGCACTTTCGGCACGTCGAGGTGCACGGTTTCGGCCTGCCACACCGGATCAGCCGTGTTGAGGCGATAGATCTGGTCGTCGTCCCGATCGGACACGGTCCACAGATCTTTGCCGCACAGCGCCAGCCCGGAGAGGTTGCCGCCGCGCATGCCGTCCACCGGATGCTCGGCCAGCAGCTTCAACTCGGGGACCGCCTCGGCCGCCACCGTCGTCGTCGAACCCAGCAATAACGCGCACGCCAGGGCGACGGCAAAGCGCATCAGGCCAGCACCTCGGCAAGGTTGCCCTTGGATTCGAGCCAACTCTTGCGGTCGCCGGCGCGTTTCTTCGCCAGCAGCATGTCCATCATTTCCGAGGTCTGGGCGAAGTCTTCACCGAGGGTCAACTGCACCAGACGCCGGGTGTTCGGGTCCATGGTGGTTTCACGCAACTGCGGCGGGTTCATTTCACCCAGACCTTTGAATCGGGTGACCTGCGGCTTGCCGCGTTTCTTCTCGGCCACCAGACGGTCGAGAATCCCGTCGCGCTCGGCTTCGTCGAGGGCGTAGTAGATCTCTTTGCCAAGGTCGATGCGGTACAGCGGCGGCATGGCGACGTAGACGTGACCGGCATCCACCAGCGGGCGGAAATGCTGGACGAACAACGCGCACAGCAACGTGGCGATGTGCAGACCGTCGGAGTCGGCGTCGGCGAGGATGCAGATCTTGCCGTAACGCAGCTGGCTCATGTCCTCGGCACCCGGATCGACACCGATGGCCACAGCAATGTTGTGCACTTCCTGGCTGGCCAGCACTTCGCTGCCGTCGACTTCCCAGGTGTTGAGGATTTTGCCGCGCAACGGCAGGATCGCCTGAAACTCTTTGTCCCGCGCTTGCTTGGCGGAACCACCGGCGGAATTACCTTCGACCAGGAACAGTTCCGAGCGCATCGGATCCTGTCCGGCGCAGTCCGCCAGCTTGCCCGGCAGCGCCGGACCTTGAGTGATCCGCTTGCGCTCGACCTTCTTGCTCGCTTTCAGGCGGCGACCGGCGTTGCTGATCGCCAGCTCGGCGAGGGCCAGACCGGTTTCCGGGTTGGCATTGAGCCACAGACTGAACGCATCCTTGACCACACCGGAAACGAACGCCGCCGCTTCACGGGACGACAGACGCTCTTTGGTCTGGCCAGAGAATTGCGGCTCCTGCATCTTCATCGACAGGACGAAAGCGATGCGTTCCCAGACATCTTCCGGCGCCAGCTTCACGCCGCGCGGCAGCAGGCTGCGGAATTCGCAGAATTCACGCATGGCATCGAGCAGGCCCTGACGCAGGCCGTTGACGTGGGTGCCGCCCTGCTCCGTGGGAATCAGGTTGACGTAGCTTTCCGTCACCGAAGTGCCGCCTTCGGGCAGCCACAGCAACGCCCACTCGACGGCCTCCTTGGTGCCTGCCAGATTGCCGCAGAACGGCGCATCCGGCAGACGCTCGAACTCGCTCACCGCATCAACCAGATAGGAACGCAGACCGTCTTCGTAATGCCACTCGACCTTCTCGCCGGTGCCTTTGTCTTCGAAGCTGATCAACAGCCCCGGGCACAATACGGCCTTGGCCTTGAGCACATGCTTGAGGCGGCTGATGGAAAACTTCGGCGAATCGAAATACTTCGGATCCGGTGCGAAGTAAACGCTGGTACCGGTATTGCGTTTGCCGACGGTGCCGATCACCGCAAGGTCAGTGGCCTTGAAGCCGTCGGCGAAAGTCATTTCATATTCATTGCCGTCACGCTTGACCCGCACACGCACTTGCGTCGACAAGGCGTTGACCACGGAAATACCCACCCCGTGCAGACCGCCGGAGAACTGGTAGTTCTTGTTGGAAAACTTGCCGCCCGCGTGCAGCTTGGTGAGGATCAGCTCGACGCCCGACACTCCCTCTTCCGGGTGAATGTCGACTGGCATGCCGCGCCCGTCGTCGCTGACTTCCAGCGAGTGGTCGGCGTGCAGGATGACCTGGATCGATTTGGCGTGGCCGGCCAGAGCTTCGTCGACACTGTTGTCGATGACTTCCTGGGCAAGGTGGTTCGGCCGACTGGTGTCGGTGTACATGCCGGGGCGTTTGCGCACCGGGTCGAGGCCCGAGAGGACTTCGATGGCGTCGGCGTTATAAGAGCTAGCGCTGGGAGTGGCCATAGGGTCTCGTCGTCAGTGATTCAATAAAAAAGGGGCAAGACATCACAGTGCAGTGAAATCGATTGCCTGATACAAATCGGCGCCAATGCCGGCAAAACTCAGCAACGCCGGCAGTTGCCCGGCAAAACCCTGAAAACTGTGGTCGCCGCCGGCCTGAATGCGCAAGGCACAGGCCCGGTAATACTGCTGGGCGAGGCGATAATCCAGTGTTTCATCGCCGGTCTGCAACCACACCTGATAGCGCTGCGCATCCACCGGCGCCGGCACTTCCAGTTCGGCCAGCGCCGTGACGTGGTCGTGGGTCAGTTCCCAGGTTTCTTCGGTATACAGGTTTTGCTGCGTGCCCAGGTAGCCGTCGAACATCCGGTGCGGACTGACTGCCGGGTTGACCAGCAGGGCTTTCAAGCCGTGGCGCTCGGCCAAGTGAGTCGCATAGTAGCCGCCGAGCGAGCTTCCCACCAGTAACGGCCGGCCCAGCTCGGCAATCGCCTGCTCCAGCTGACCGATGGCTTGACGCGGGTGGTGATGCAGCGCCGGGACACGCAGTTGCTCGCTCAACCCCAGTTGCTCCATCACGGCGACCAGCTGACAGGCCTTCTTCGAGGACGGCGCGCTGTTGAAACCGTGGATATAGAGGATCGAACCGGACATTTGAGCTCCCTGGGTGTCGGCGAAAGATAGCGGAGTTTACAGGGAGTCAGGGAAGTCGTGGGTGTTTGTAAGGACGCCATCGCGAGCAAGCCCGCTCCCACTTTGGAATGCGTTCCCCTGTGGGAGCGGGCTTGCTCGCGAAGAGGCCCGATGGGCCTCAGTAACCGTTGGAGCCGTAATCGATGGTGAATTCGAAATCGGTCACGCGCTCGACGCCCGTCTCGATTCGCCCATCCGGCATCAGCCGCAACCAGCGATACCCCGGCGCCTGTTCGCCGACCTTGAAGTCGTGACTGCGCGGTTCGAACTGAATGCAGGTCGACGGCGAGGCCAGCAGTCGTACGCCGTTGCGCTCGCGGTCGATTTCCTGGTGCACATGCCCCCACAGCACCGCGCGGACCTGTGGAAAACGGTCCAGCACCTCGAAGAACGCTTCGGGATTGCGCAAACCGATCGGCTCCATCCACGGGCAATCGATCGACACCGGATGATGGTGCAGACACACCAGATGATGGCGCTCCGGCGCTTCGCTCAGCGAACGGGCCAGCAGTTGCAGTTGATCGTCCTGCAGAAACCCTGGCACCGATCCCGGCACCGCCGAATCGAGCATGGTCACCCGCCAGTTGCCGATATCGACCACCGGCTCCAGCAGCGCGCTCTGCACCGCGGCCTGCGCCATGATCTGCGGTTCGTCGTGATTACCGGGAATCCAGCGCGCCGGCGCGTCGATTTGTGCGCTCAGCTGACGAAACTGTTGATACGACTCCAGTGTGCCGTCCTGGGAAATATCGCCCGTGGCCAGAATCAGGTCGATCTGCGGCTGCTGTTCCAACACGCACTCAATAACCCGTTGCAGGCTGGCACGGGTGTTCATGCCCAGCAGCGTGCCATCCGCCTCGGCGAACAGATGACTGTCGGATAGCTGCACCAGCAACGCCGGATCAGCGGTGGTCAATGTGGATACGCTCGGCAAGGCGCTCTCCCAGGGCAAAAAGCACGGAATCGGTTGAGTGGCGCAATTATGCTGGGGGATGACGCAAAGAGGAAACCGGCGAACCGGACGCAGTTCACAACTAGCGTACGACTTCGTACTCGTGCCCCAGGGCCAGGCAATGGCTCAGCCATTCCCCCAGGAACAGATTGAGCTGGGCCTTTTCATCCGGCTGATGCATCGCGGCGTTCGGATAAGGATAGATGCCGCGAAAGCGTCGTGCGTGTTCGGCGCTGATCACCTCGGCCATACGCGCGTCGTGATACACCTGCACTTCCAGTTGCGGCACCGGCAGCCATGGCAGGCTGTGTTCCTGACGCACTTGTAACGTGGTGGTGTAAGGACAGGTCTGCAGCACTTCGAGGGCCAGCACGCCGAGCATTTGTTCGCCCTGGGTCACGGCGATGCGCCGCGCCTCGGGGTCGTTGCGCATGTCCGGCAGCAGTCGCATCAGGCGCGCGTAGTTGGCCTCGCAGGCGGCTTGCAGCCCTGCCAGGTCAACCCGATACCGATCGCGCAGCTTGTTTACGACCATAGCCCCCTCACTTCGGCGCGGTTGAGCGCCAGCCACTGCAAGGCGATGATGCTCGCCGCGTTGGCAATGCGTCCGTCACGGACGGCCTGCAAGGCATCTTCAAAAGCCCAGACCGTGACGCGGATATCTTCGGCTTCTTCCTCCAGCCCATGCAGGCCGCCTACGCCTTCGGTGCTGCACCGCCCCAGAAACAAATGCACGAATTCATTGCTGCCACCCGGCGAAGGGAAATATTTGGTCATCGGCCACAGGGCCTTGATGTCCAGCCCAGCTTCCTCCTGCGCCTCGCGGTGAGCAACCTCTTCCGGCACTTCGGCCTTATCGATCAGACCGGCGACCAGTTCCACCAGCCACGGGTTGTCGGTCTTGCCCATGGCGCCGACGCGAAACTGCTCGAGCAGCACCACTTCGTCGCGCTGCGGATCGTAAGGCAGCAGGCACACCGCATCGTGACGCACGAAGACCTCGCGGTTGATCTCGCGGCTCATGCCCCCGGCGAACAGTTCATGGCGCAGGTGCAGACGGTCGAGCTTGTAGAAGCCTTCGTAGCAGCGCTCGCGCTTCACGACATCGACGGTGGTCGGAATGGCATTGGCAAAATCAGTCATGAACATCCTCTTTACTGCAAATCCGTTTACGCGGTGCCTGGCGGGACGGGCAACCTCGACTTCGCGCCATCCTAACGCGCCGATGCCGATTGATGCAGCCCCTTTACCGTCAGCGGGATGGACGGTGGCGGCGAAACCCACTCTAATTAGCTTAGTGGCGAACTGACTGCTTCGGTGAGAGTCGAAGCGGATAACTTTTTGCCTTCCCCTGTTTCAGAAAGGACGCCCATGTCGCTTTTCAAAATTGCCTCCGTGGCCGCCATCGCCCTGACCCTGGGTGCCTGCGCCAACCTGTTCCAGCCCAATTACCGCACGCCGCTGGAGACCACCCGCGACGCTTCGGAAACCCTGAAACCCGGCTGCTCCAACCCGGACTGCCCGCTGGTCAACATCGACACCGTGCACTTCGCGGCCGAGCCTGCGCTGGACGGCATCATCGAAAAACGTCTGCTGCAAATGACCCGCACCGAGGCGAACGCACCGGTGGCGCCAACCCTGGCGGCCTATCGTGATCAATTTCTGCGCAGCGCCGGCCCGCGCAACAGCAGCTATCTGCAGGCCAAGGTACGCGAGCAGCATGACGGCTTGGTGATCATCGAGCTGTCGAGTTACCTCGACACCGGTGGTGCACATGGCACCCCGGGCCGCGGCTTCATCAACTACTCACGCCAGCAGCATAAAGTGCTGAACCTGTCGGACATGTTGCTGCCGGGTCAGGAAGAGGCGTTCTGGAAAGCCGCGCAAGTGGCGCACAACAGCTGGCTGATCAGCACCAAACTGGATCAGGAAGCCGAGTTCGTGAAGAACTGGCCGTTCGTGAAAACCCCGAACGTGGCGCTGACCTACGGCGGCGTGATCCTCAAGTACGACGTGAGCACCATCGCGCCATACGCGCTGGGCCACGTCGAACTGAAGATTCCTTACCCGCGCCTGAACGGTATCGTCAAACCCGAGCTGTTTCCGGGCCGTAACTGAAGGCTCGACCGAGCACCAGCTGCAACAGCCCTGCCAGCATCAGTGCCGGCAGGGTCGCGCCGACATCCGGATACAGATTCGCCAGCAAGTGGTAGGTGCTGATCCCGCCCAGCCACGCCAACAGCGCCGGCCAGCGCAATGCGGCTGACGCCACCTGAGCGCTGCGCTTGCGCAGGATGAAGTGATCCACCAGCACCACGCCGAACAGCGGCGCGAACACCGAGCCGATCAGCAGCAGGAAGTTCTGGTACTGCGCCAGTGGCGCCAGCAGCGCGATCAGGGTGCAGAGCACACCGATGGCCAGCGCCAGATGCTCGACCTTCAAACGCAACAGAATCCCGCTCGATACCGCTGCCGAATGAATGTCGGCGAAGGCGTTTTCCGATTCGTCCAACAGAATCAGCAGCAGCGGAATCCCCAGGCCGGCACCGGCCAAAGCCAACAGCAAAGCATTGACCTCACCGCTCGGCGCGAACGCCAGGGTGTAGGCCACGCCGAGGCTCATCAGCCAGAAATTGCCGATGAAGAAACCGATCGCCGTACCACCGAACACGTTCTTCGCGCGCTTGCCGAAGCGCGAGTAGTCGGCAATCAGCGGCAGCCACGACAGCGGCATCGCGATGGCGATGTCGAAACCCACGGCGAACGGCATCGAACCATCCCCGCTACGCGCCCAGAGCGCCGCCAGATCGGCCTTGGCGAACAGGTTCCAGGTCAGCCAGATGCACGCGGCGAGGATCAGCCAGATGCCCCATTTGCGCAGGATCTTGCGCACGAACGTCAGCGGCCCGCTGACCGCAAGCAGCGTTGCCAACGCACCGAAGCACAAGGTCCAGAGCATCGGGCTGGCCCACAGCGAACCTTCGCTGAACGCGCGGCCGCCCAGCAGGCTGGCGGCATCGCGCATGACGATGATTTCGAACGAGCCCCAACCGATCAATTGCAGCAGGTTGAGCAGCGCCGGCAGGCTCGCACCTTGACGGCCGAGACTGAGTTTGAGCGCGGCCATCGACGACAGGCCGGTGTCGCTGCCGATCACCCCGACCGCCGCCAGCAACAGCACGCCGACCAGCGTGCCAAGGAAAATCGCCAGCAACGAACCCGACAGGCCCAGCCCCGGCGCGAGCAACGCACCGGTCTGCAGCACCATCAGGCCGATACCGAGGGAGAACCACAGGGAAAACAGATCGCGACCGCCGAATACCCGCTTGTCGGCGGGTACGGCGAGGTCGGGGGAATAGGTGCCGGGTTGAATGCTCAAGGGTGTTATCTCAGAGGGACGTTTGTTGTTGTGTTGATCACACAGACCTCTTGTGGCGAGGGGATTTATCCCCGATCGACTGCACAGCAGTCGCAATTTTGAGTAATGGGTATTTCAGATGTACCGCACTCTCAGGTATTGGGGCTGCTTCGCAGCCCATCGGGGATAAATCCCCTCACCACAAAAAATCAGCCAGATATCAAACCTTCTTGTACAGCTGACTGCCTTCCTTCTTGAACCGCTCGGCCTGTTCCGCCAGGCCTTGGGCGACGTCCACGTCGACCGTGTCGATCCGCTGGTTGGCCGCGTATTCACGGACTTCCTGGGTGATCTTCATCGAGCAGAATTTCGGCCCGCACATCGAACAGAAGTGCGCGACCTTGGCCGAATCCTTCGGCAGGGTTTCATCGTGATAGGAACGCGCAGTGTCCGGATCGAGGCCAAGGTTGAACTGGTCTTCCCAACGGAATTCGAAACGCGCCTTGCTCAGGGCGTTGTCGCGAATCTGCGCGCCCGGATGCCCTTTGGCCAAGTCCGCAGCGTGGGCGGCGATCTTGTAGGTGATGATCCCGGTCTTCACGTCATCCTTGTTCGGCAGGCCCAGGTGTTCCTTCGGCGTCACGTAGCAGAGCATCGCGCAACCGAACCAGCCGATCATCGCCGCGCCGATACCCGAAGTGATGTGGTCGTAGCCCGGCGCAATATCAGTGGTCAGCGGGCCGAGGGTGTAGAACGGCGCCTCGTCGCAGCACTCCAGCTGCTTGTCCATGTTCTCCTTGATCAACTGCATCGGCACGTGGCCCGGGCCTTCGATCATGCATTGCACGTCGTGCTTCCAGGCGATCTTGGTCAGTTCGCCCAAGGTTTCCAGTTCGCCGAATTGCGCTTCATCGTTGGCGTCGGCAATCGAGCCCGGACGCAGACCATCGCCCAGCGAGAAGCTGACGTCGTAGGCCTTCATGATTTCGCAGATTTCGTCGAAGTGGGTGTAGAGAAAGTTCTCTTTGTGATGCGCCAGGCACCACTTGGCCATGATCGAACCGCCACGGGAAACGATGCCGGTCACGCGCTTGGCGGTCAGCGGCACGTAGCGCAGCAACACGCCGGCGTGGATGGTGAAGTAGTCGACGCCCTGCTCGGCCTGCTCGATCAGCGTGTCGCGGAACAGCTCCCAGGTCAGGTCTTCGGCGACGCCATTGACCTTCTCCAGCGCCTGATAGATCGGCACGGTACCGATCGGCACTGGCGAGTTGCGGATGATCCACTCGCGGGTTTCGTGAATGTGTTTGCCGGTGGACAAGTCCATCACCGTGTCCGAACCCCAGCGAATGCCCCAGGTCAGTTTCGCCACTTCTTCTTCGATGGACGAACCCAGGGCGCTGTTGCCGATGTTGCCGTTGATCTTCACCAGGAAGTTACGGCCGATGATCATCGGTTCCAGTTCGACGTGGTTGATGTTGGCCGGAATGATCGCGCGACCACGGGCGATTTCTTCGCGGACGAACTCAGGGGTGATTTCTTTCGGGATGCTCGCGCCGAAACTGTGGCCGGCGTGTTGCTGGTTCAGCAGGCCGGCAGCGCGGGCCTCTTGCAGTTTCATGTTTTCGCGGATGGCGACGTATTCCATCTCGGCGGTGATGATGCCTTTGCGCGCGTAGTGCATCTGGCTGACGTTGGCCCCGGCCTTGGCGCGGCGCGGGTTGTTGACGTGGGCGAAGCGCAGCTTGGTCAGTTCCGGGTCGGCGAGACGTTCCTGGCCGAAGTTGGAACTCAGGCCTGGCAGGCGCTCGGTGTCGCCGCGGTCGTCGATCCACGCCGAACGCACGTCGCCCAGGCCTTTGCGCACGTCGATCACCACGTTCGGGTCGGTGTACGGGCCCGAGGTGTCGTAGACGGTCACCGGCGCGTTGATTTCGCCGCCGAAGTCGGTCGGCGTCACATCGAGGGTGATTTCGCGCATCGGCACGCGGATGTCCGGGCGCGAGCCCTGAACGTAGACTTTTTGCGAACGGGTGAACGGCTGAACCGATTGCTCGTCGACCTTGGCCGAGTCACTCAGGTTGATCGCGTTTTTTGATTTTGTCGTCATCACGGGCTCTCCAGACAGCATCCAGGCAGTGGATTGTCGGAGCAGAACCTGAAAGGCACGGACGCACCAGGGCTGGTGCTGTGCATCGTCGTCGAGCGTTCGATTGTCGAACAATTTCCCGGACGAAGCACAAGAGGACTCGCCGGGTGACGAGAAATCTTGTTCCCTACGCAGGCGCTAACCTGATCAGGTTCAACGGGATCCGAAATTATTCGATCTCAGCCTCATAGCAAGGCACCCCGACAAGAACCCGGCCAGTCTAGACACAACCGGCAAAGAACGCCAACACCGCGGCAAACACCATGATGAATGGCGCAATTAGCGGGACTTGCAGGATTGTTGCCGCACGATTGCGCAACTACACTCGCTTGGCCCCGTGCGCCTTGACGCTGCCGGGGCCGCGCCGTAGCCTTGGCGCGCACATTATTTCCGTAATATTTTTGCTAGGGATCGCCTCATGCTGCGCAAACTTTCACTGGCTGTTGCCGTGTCTTGTGCGTCCAACGCAATGGCCTGGGCAGCAGAAGCGCCGTTGTCGACCAAGACCGATCTGGTCAGCGTCTATCAGGAAGCGGTCGACAACAACGCCGATCTGGCCGCCGCCCGCGCGCAGTACGGCGCGCAGAAAGAAGTGGTGCCGCAGGCCCGCGCCGGGCTGCTGCCGAATCTGTCCGGCGGCGCTGAAGTAGCCGACGTGCGCACTTCGATCGACCAGCCCTCGGCGATCGCCAATCGCAGTGCGCATTCCTATCAGGCGACCCTCGCCCAGCCGCTGTTCCGTGCCGATCGCTGGTTCCAGTACCAGGCAGCCAAGGACGTCAACGAGCAGGCCGCGCTGCAACTGTCGGCCACCGAACAGAACCTGATCCTGCAATCGGCGGAAAGCTATTTCAACGTGCTGCGCAGTCAGGACAACCTGGCCTCGACCAAGGCTGAAGAAGCCGCGTTCAAGCGTCAGCTCGACCAGTCCAACGAACGTTTCGATGTCGGCCTGTCGGACAAGACCGACGTCCTGCAATCGCAGGCCAGTTACGACACCGCGCGCGCCAACCGGATTGTCGCCCAGCGTCAGGTCGATGATGCCTTCGAAGCGCTGATCACCCTGACCAACCGGCAGTACAACTCGATTCAGGGCATCGTCCACACCCTGCCGATCCTGCCGCCGGCGCCGAATGACGCCAAGGCCTGGGTCGACACCGCCGCCAAGCAGAACCTCAACCTGCTGGCGAGCAACTTCGCGGTCAGCTCCGCCGAACAGACCCTCAAGCAGCGCAAGGCCGGGCACCTGCCGACCCTGGATGCCGTGGCCAAATACGAAAAAGGTGACAACGACGCCCTCGGTTTCGCCAACCCGAACGCATTCGGCACGCCGTACAGTGGCAACGTCGAGCAACGGACCCTGGGCCTGCAACTGAACATCCCGCTGTACAGCGGCGGACTCACCAGCTCGCAAGTGCGCCAGTCCTATGCGCAACTGGATCAGAGCGAGCAGCAGCGTGAATCGCTGCGTCGGCAGATCGTCGAAAACACCCGTAACCTGCACCGCGCGGTAAACACCGATGTCGAGCAGGTGCAGGCGCGCCGGCAGTCGATCATCTCCAACCAGAGCGCGGTGGAAGCCACGGAAATCGGTTATCAGGTGGGTACACGCAACATCGTCGACGTGCTCGACGCCCAGCGTCAGCTGTACACCTCGGTGCGCAACTACAACAACACCCGGTACGACTACATCCTCGACAACCTTCGTCTGAAGCAAGCAGCGGGGACGTTGAATCCGGGTGACTTGCAGGACCTGACGCGCTATCTGAAAGCCGACTACAACCCGGACAAGGACTTCCTGCCGCCGGACTTGGCATCGGCTGCGGAAGCACAGCTCAAGGCACGGCCTTAAACAATCTGGAATGAATCCCCTGTGGCGAGGGGATTTATCCCCGATGGGTTGCGTAGCAGGCCCAAAACCATTCACCGCGGTGATTCAGGCAGATCTGGCAAACAGCATTTACGACTGCTACGCAGCCGATCGGGGATAAATCCCCTCGCCACAATAATGTTCCAAGCGACTATTTGATCAACCGCCCCAAACCATCCAGCAACCGCTGCAACGCGCCCTGATTACGGCGCATCACCGCCAGCCCGGCCTCGGTCATGCGCTGCGCATCGCGCGGCAATTCGAACAGCCGCTGCACTTGCACCGCCAGCCCTTCGGCATCATCGACTTCCGCCAGCGCACCGGCTTCGCGCAATTGCGCGGCAATGTCGAGGAAGTTGAACAGGTGCGGACCGCTGAGTACCGGTTTGGCCAGCGCTGCCGGCTCCAGCAGATTGTGTCCGCCGTTCGGCACCAGACTGCCACCGACAAAGGCGCTGTCAGCCAGTGCGTAGAGAAACAGCAGCTCGCCCATGGTGTCGCCGAGCAGTACGCTCGTCTGCGCATCGACATTGGCGCCGGTCGAACGCCGCAGCGTGGTAAAGCCTTCGCGCTGGCACAGTTCGAACACCGAATTGAAGCGTTCCGGGTGACGCGGTACCAGAATCAGCAACGCATTCGGGTAGTTCGCCAGTAGCCGACGATGGGCGTCGAGGACCACTTCGTCTTCGCCTTCGTGGGTGCTGGCGGCGATCCACACCGGACGTTCCAGTGCCTGCCATTGGCCGCGCAGTTCAGTGGCGCGTTGCAGCAGCTGCGGGTCGATGGTCAGGTCGAACTTGATCGAACCGGTGACCTCGACCGTCTCCGGGCGCGCGCCCAGATCGCGGAAACGCTGGGCTTCGGTTTCGGTCTGCACCGCGAACAAACTCATCTCGGCCAACATCGGTGCGGTCAGCTTGCTGAAGCGGCCATAACCCCGGGCCGAACGTTCGGACAGCCGGCCGTTGGCCAGCGCCACTGGAATCCCGCGTCTGGCGCATTGGTGGATGTGGTTGGGCCACAATTCGGTTTCCATGATCACCGCCAGTTTCGGCTGCGCCCGGTCAAGAAAGCGCGCCGCGGCACACGGCAAGTCATAAGGCAGATAGCAATGCTGGATGCGCGGCTCGTTGGCGAACAGTGCCTGAATTCGCTCCGAACCGGTCGGGGTCATGCAGGTCACGGTGATCGGCAGCTGTGGATAACGTTGCAGCAAGGCGCGGATCATCGGCGCCGCGGCGATGCTTTCGCCGACGGACACCGCATGCACCCAGATCCCGCCAGGCTGCAGCGACGGCATGCCGTAGGAGAAGCGCTCGCCAATCCGTTTGGCATACGCCGGGGCCTTGCGCGAGCGCAGCCACAGCCGAATCGCCACCAATGGCAGCCCCAGGTAAAACAGCGCGGTGTACAGAGTTCTATTCATGGCGGCGGAGTTTATCGACTTTTGTCGCCAATCGCCCGCAAGTGCACGGCAAAACGTTCAGCCAGCCAGCGCGCCGCCGGCCCCAGCGGTTCGTCGCGGCGCCAGACCAGCTCCACCACCAGCGCCGGCGGCGTCCACTCGCTGTCCAGTTCCACCATCAAACCCTGATAAGCCGAATATTGCACCACGTGTCGCGGCAGCCAGGCCCAGCCAAGGTCGCGCACCAGCCACTCGGCCATCACGTAGAAACTGTCGGCGCGCCACACCTGCGGGCTGGCCGGTTCGTTACCGGGATAGACACTGGTTTGCGTCGACATCAACAGTTGCCGGTGTTGCGCCAGTTGCTGGCAAGTGACGTAGGACTGTTGCGCCAGCGGATGATTGATTCCGCAGACCGTGACCATGTCCACCCGCCCCAAAACCCGACGCTCCAGCGCTTCGGGAATTTCATCGTGATAGAACAGCAGGCCCAGATCGGCGCGGCGCTCGACCAGTTTGCGCGCGACTTCACCCTGAGCGGCGCTGGTCAGTTGCACTTCGAGGCTGGGAAATTGCCCCGCCAGCGCGTCGAAACTTTCCACCAGCGCCTGATACGGCATCGCTTCGTCCTGAGCCACGCGCAACTGCGCTTCCTGGCCGCGCATCATTGCCATCGCCCGACCGTTCAGACGCTCGCATTGGCGCAGCACTTCCCGAGCATCTTCGAGCAGCGCCTCGCCCGCTTCGGTAAGACTGGGTGAACGGCCACTGCTGCGTTCGAACAGACTGACGCCCAAATCCTCCTCCAGCAGGGCAATCGCACTGCTGATCGCCGATTGCGCCTTGCGTTGCTGGCGGGCCACGGCGGAAAACGAGCGCTGTTCTGCGACGCCGACAAAGGCTCGCAGTTGATCCAGATTCCACTGGGTGTTCATCGCTTGACCCATCTTCAAAACAGATAGGTAATGACTTTACCGCATCTGACGAATCTCTAGAATGCCGCCTCAGCAAGCAATGTTTTACATGAGGATCCACACATGAACGCCTACGCCTTCCTGGCTATCGCCATCTGCGCCGAAGTGATTGCCACCGTCTCGATGAAAGCGGTCAAAGGCCTCAGCACTCCGCTGCCGCTGATCCTGGTCATCGTCGGATACGGAATCGCGTTCTGGATGCTGACCCTGGTGGTGCGCACCGTCCCGGTGGGTGTCGCCTACGCCGTTTGGGCGGGTTTGGGCATCGTCATGGTCAGCGTCGCCGCGCTGTTTATTTACGGGCAGAAGCTGGACGTGCCGGCGATGCTGGGGATGGCGCTGATCGTATTGGGCGTGGTGGTCATCCAGCTGTTCTCCAAGACCGCGGGGCATTGAAAAAAAGATCGCAGCCTTCGGCAGCTCCTACATGGGAATGCATATCCCTGTAGGAGCTGCCGAAGGCTGCGATCTTTTTTCGCCTCTGAGCTCCGATCCTCGAGTCTGTATACTGCGCCCTCGTCTTGAACACTGAGGTCGTTGCATGCCATCCGTTATTTCCACCGACGTTCTGATTGTCGGCGCTGGTGTCGCCGGCCTCTGGCTGAATGCGCGTCTGCGCCGTCAGGGTTTTTCGACCGTGCTGGTGGAAAGCGCCAGCCTCGGCGGCGGGCAGAGTGTGAAGTCCCAGGGCATCATCCACGGCGGCGCCAAATACGCATTGCACGGCGCGCTGACCGGCGCCTCGGAAGCCATCGCCGACATGCCGCGGCGCTGGCGCGAAGCGCTGGCCGGCAGCGGCGAGCTGGACCTGACCGGCGTGCGCCTGTTGTCCGAAGCGCATTACCTGTGGTCGCCGGGCACCCTGGCCGGCAATCTCACCAGTTTCTTCGCCAGTAAAGCGGTGCGTGGCCGGGTCGATCAGGTCAAGGGCGATCAACTGCCGCCGGCGCTGCAAGACAAGCGCTTCAAAGGCAAGGTCTATCGCCTCGCTGAGCTCGTGGTCGACGTACCTAGCCTGATCCAGCGCCTGGCCGATCTGGCTGGTGACGGCCTGCTCGCCGGGCAAATCATCGAACCGCTGCTGGAAGCCGGTGTGCTGGTAGGCCTGATAGTCGACGGCCGCGAGATTCGTGCCCAGCGCATCGTCCTCAGCGCCGGGGCCGGCACCGCGCAGTTGCTGGAGCAGTTGGGCCTGAGCCAACCGGCGATGCAACGCCGTCCGCTGCACATGATCATCGCCAAAGGCCCGGGCCTCAAGCCGCTGTACGCACACTGCCTGGGTGGCGGCACCAAGCCACGGATCACCGTGACCACCCATCCGGCCGCTGACGGTCAGTGGGTCTGGTACATGGGCGGCGACATCGCCGAAAGCGAAGGGGTCAACCGCGAGCCGGCGGAACAGATTGCCACCGCGCAAAAAGAGATCGCGCAGCTGTTGCCGTGGATCGACCTGAGCACCACGCAGTGGGCGACCTTGCGCGTGGATCGCGCCGAACCGCTGCAGACCGGCCTGACCCGTCCGGACAACGCCTTCCTCGCCGAGCAGGGGCGCCTGCTGGTGGGCTGGCCGACCAAACTGGCACTGGCGCCGGACTTCGCCGACCGGGTCATTGCCGCGCTGGAGCGCGACGGCATTCAGCCGCAAGCCGCCGAGCCACTGCCGCCACTGCCGAAACCACCACTGGGCGTTCCCGCCTGGGAGCAATTACTGCCATGACCATTGCGACATTGCACGACCTGCATCGCCCATTGGGCAGTACCGGCCTGATGGTGTCGCCACTGGGCCTGGGCACGGTCAAACTTGGCCGCGACCAAGGGGTGAAATACCCCAATGGTTTTCAGATTCCGGACGATGACGCCGCACGCCTGCTGCTCAATCAGGCAAAAGGGCTGGGCATCAACCTGATCGACACCGCCCCGGCCTATGGCCGCAGCGAAGAACGCCTAGGCCCGTTGCTGCGCGGTCAGCGTCAGGATTGGGTGATCGTCAGCAAGGTCGGCGAAGAG
Source organism: Pseudomonas sp. Eth.TT006 (assembly GCF_054456575.1). Classification (NCBI taxonomy): domain Bacteria; kingdom Pseudomonadati; phylum Pseudomonadota; class Gammaproteobacteria; order Pseudomonadales; family Pseudomonadaceae; genus Pseudomonas; species Pseudomonas sp. Eth.TT006. Next base: position 63,492 of record NZ_JBTJEN010000017.1, read on the forward strand.
TTTACCGATGGTCTGTCGCGCCACGACTTCAGCGCCGCGCACACGCGGCTGTCGGTGGAGCGCAGCCTGCAACGTCTTGAAACCGATTTTATCGACCTGGTGCTGGTACATTCCGACGGCAACGACTTGGCGATCCTCGACCATGAGGAGGTCTATGCGACCCTCGCCGCGCTCAAGGCCGAGGGCAAGATTCGTGGTTTCGGCTTCTCCGGCAAAACCGTCGAAGGCGGCTTGAAAGCACTGGAGCAAGGGGACTGCGCGATGGTCACCTACAATCTGAACGAACAGAACGAGAAGGCAGTCATTGACTATGCTGCTGCCCACGGCAAAGCCATTCTGGTGAAAAAGGCCCTGGCCAGCGGCCATGTGTGCCTGAGCCCCGGTGTGGATCCGGTGCGCGCCAGCTTCGAGTTGCTGTTCCAGCAGCCCGGCGTGGCCAGTGCTATTGTCGGGACGATCAATCCGCTGCACCTTGCCCATAACGTTGCGACCGTTGCTCAGGTCCTTCGTGGTCACTGACGCCGCCCCGCGGCCTTAAGCAGGAGCCGACATGCCGCGCACGCTCATCAGAAAGAACCCGAGCAACTTCAAGACCCTGCCGCTGTTCGTCGAAGCCACGCCCGAAGGCCTGACCTATCAAAGCGTCGGCATGCCGCTGAACTTCGCGCAGACCTTGCAGCGCCGCAAACCGGTGAGCGTGGCAGATGCCGAGCGTTTCGCACTGGAGCTGGCCAACCTTGGGGTCTCGGTGCGCCTGACCCTGCACTGGCAGAATCGCGACTATTGGGTGCTGGTGCGCCAGCGCCGCCAGGATCGCGGTGACGTGGTGCTCAAGCTGATTTCCGGTTACGTGCCGGCCCACGAACTGAATATCCCGCTGCACACCGCGATTCAGGAGATTGCCGAAGAGTGCCTGCTGGAAACCCCGGAAGGCTGGCTCGGCGGACGCTTCAACGACACCTGGCTGCCGGCGCCCTACGCGGCCGCCCTGCATTATCGCGAGGCGCTGCCGTTTCGCCTGACGCCGTTGTCCGGCTCGGCGCGGCCGGTGCGTTGTGCCAATCTGCAATTGCTCGAGCGGCCGCAAGCCTATGTGCATTTGCCCACGGCTTCGCTGCAACTGATCTACGACCTGCGCCTGGAAGTGCCGAAAGAGGCGAAATCGCTGAGCCTGTTTCACGTCGATGAGCGGCTGGAGGGTGATCAACTGGTGGCGCGTCTGGATCGCAAACGCCCGGACCTTTACCTGATGCCGTTGCAGGACGGCGAGCCGCTGGCCGAACTCTACACCCTGAAAAAGGGCCAGCTGTATCCGGCCGGCACCCGCGGTCTGTATCTGGCCGAAAGCTTTGCCAGACAGGATGGCTGGCTGGTGCGCGAGGAGCGGATTCGCTGGAAGGACTGGCTGCGCCAGCAAGGTCTGACGGCGCCGGAGAGGCCTACGGGACTGGCGCGGCTGCGCGGCAAAGCAAAGCAGTTGCTGAAGAAAATCGTACCGCGCAAGAAGGTCAGTTCCTGAAACGCAAAAGATCGTCACCTGCGGCAGCTCCTACAAGGAACCGTATTCCAATGCAGGAGCTGCCGCAGCGGCGATCTTTTGACTTTATTGACCGCGGATTTTTTCGACAATCGCCGTCGTCGAGCTGTTTTCCACCAGCCCCAACACTTTCACCGTGCCGCCATAGGCCTTGACGATGTCCGCGCCGACCACCTGGTCAATACCGTAGTCACCGCCCTTGACCAGTACGTCCGGTTTGACCTCGCGCAGGAGGTTTTCCGGTGTGCCTTCCGGGAAGCTGATCACCCAGTCCACCGCGCCGAGGCCGGCGAGGACCGCCATGCGCCGGTCGACACTGTTGATCGGCCGGCCCGGCCCTTTCAGGCGGCTGACGGAAGCGTCGTCGTTGATCGCCACGATCAGCCGGTCGCCTTGCGCACGCGCCTGCTCGAGGTAGGTCACGTGACCGGCATGCAGAATGTCGAAGCAACCGTTGGTGAAGACGATGCGTTCTTTGTGCGCGCGGGCATCGGCGACGGCCTGTACCAGTTGTTCGAGCCCCAACACACCACGCTCGGAACCTTCTTCACGCTGAATCGCACGACGCAGTTCCGGCGCGCTGATCGCTGCAGTACCGAGTTTGCCGACCACGATACCGGCCGCCAGATTGGCCAGCGCCACGGCGTGCGGCAGATCTTCACCAGCAGCAATCGCTGCCGCCAGCGTGGAAATCACCGTGTCGCCGGCACCGGTCACGTCGAACACTTCACGGGCACGGGCTGGCAAGTGCAGCGCCGGATGCTCCGGGCGCAGCAGGGTCATGCCGTGTTCGCCACGGGTCACCAGCAGTGCACCGAGTTCGAGATCGTGCATCAGGGCGGCGCCCTTGCTCACAAGTTCGTGTTCATCGGCGCAACCGCCGACGATCGCTTCGAATTCGCTGAGGTTCGGCGTGATCAGACTGGCGCCACGGTAGATGGAAAAATCCTTGCCCTTGGGATCGGCCAGCACCGGAATGCCTTTGGCCCGGGCCGCTTGAATCAACGCCTGATGGTTCTTCAATGCGCCTTTGCCGTAATCGGACAGCACCAGCACCTTGATGCCTTCCAGCAGATCATCGACCTGCGTGGCCAGGGCCAGGGCATCGGTGGCAAACGGTTCTTCGAAGTCGATACGCAGCAATTGCTGGTGCCGGCTCATGACCCGCAGTTTGACGATGGTCGGCTGATGCGCAATGCGCTGGAACAGCGCGCGCACGCCCGCACCCTTGAGACTGTTGCTCAGGCTGTCGGCGGCCTCATCATCACCGGTCACACCGACCAGCGACGCCGGCGCACCCAGCGCGGCAATGTTCAAGGCAACGTTGGCAGCACCGCCCGGGCGGTCTTCGATTTGCTCGACTTTTACCACCGGTACCGGTGCCTCAGGGGAAATCCGTGAGGTTCCGCCATGCCAGTAACGGTCGAGCATGACATCGCCGACCACCAAGACTGGGGCTTGATCGAATCGCGGCATGGACAACTTCATGGAGCAACCCACATACAAAATGAACAGGGGCGCGATATTAGCACAGGGTGGCGCAGGCTTGAGTGCCGCCTGCAACAGGATGAAACAGCTGCACTTTTTGCCTATTTTTTGAGCAGCAGCGCCGCCAGTTGTCTACAGGCTTCGGACAACTCCATGTCGTCGCTGTCAATCTGCCACTCGGCTGCCAAGGGCGCTTCATAAGGACTGTCCACCCCCGTGAAGTGTTTGAGTCGTCCCTCGCGCACCGCTTGATACAAGCCTTTCGGATCGCGTCGAGCGCAGACCTGCAACGAAGTACTGACGTGCACTTCAATGAAATCACCCTGCGCAAACAGCCGGCGCGCAGCGTCCCGTTCGGCACGGAACGGTGAAATGGCGGCGACGATCACAATCAACCCGGCATCGACCATCAGCCGCGCCACCTCGGCCATGCGTCGGGTGTTTTCCCGGCGGCAGGCGTCACTCATGCCCAGATCGCGACACAGCCCGTTGCGCACATTGTCGCCATCAAGCAGGAAGGTGTGCAGACCGGTATCGTGCAGATGCACTTCGAGTGCATTGGCCAGAGTTGACTTGCCAGCGCCAGAGAAGCCAGTCAGCCACAGACAACGTGGGCGCTGTGCCTTGAGCGCCGCCCGGGCCCGGTGCGAGAGCGCCAGAGCATACGGGCGAATGGCGAGTGTCGGCAGCGCCAGCGACAACCTGTCATTCATAACCGAGCCACTCGTAATCACGCTGATACACCCGGCGCACCAAGCGTCGTGTGCGCACGGAGCAGAACTCACGCGCCGGCAGGGCTTGCCGTTCCCGGGAGCCGTTGACGTGCGGTAACGGGCAGGTCAGCCCCAGGTGCTCACAGACCAGCGCGAAATCCCGCGCCAGATGTTCCTGATAACCCACAAAGTCCAGCGCCAGGTGTCCCAGCGAATCAGTGAGAAAGTCGCTCTGCGCGGCAAAGTGCAATTGCCGGACGATCGTTTCCGGATGCAGCCAGCGCGCGACAAAATCGTCGAAGTCCCGGTATTGCCGCACCAGCCGCTGCGCCGCCTGGTCACGCGCACTCAGTTCATTACCGCGCAAAAAAGCGTAGGCCGAGTAGGCGCGCTCCAGCGGGTCGCGGACAAACGCGAACTTGAAAGCTTGCGCAAACTGCTCGGGAAACTGCTCTTCATACCAGTACAGCGGCAAATGCCCGGGACGCCAGCCGTCGAACATCGCCGCGCAAATGCTGCTGCCAGCGCACTTGGGAACATGAATGAACAGGCAGGAGCGTTGCTCGAAGGCGCGGGGAAACCTCAGGTTGGCGGACATCGATTTGTTCACCGCCTGGCGATCGACCACCGACAGGCGCCCGAGCAGAAAGGCCCGCTGCGGCTTGGGGAGCAGTTTCCAGAGATAGCGTTGCAGCATGAAAGTACCCGCGCGACGGGGATGCCCCCTCGATGGACGTCAGAGTTCGTTGAGGAACCTTAACAAGCGCGGTGCCGGGATTTATTCCGGTTTGGTCAAGAAGGGTAAAGGTCTGGATACAAATCGCCGGGCGCATTGCGCGCCCGGCAACCAACGGTACAGATCAGGCGATGTCTTCGGCCGGCGCATCCAGGCCCATGGCGTTCAGGCGGGCGTAATAGCCGTTTTGCGCGAGCAACTCGCTATGGGTGCCGCGCTCGACGATCCGGCCTTGATCCATGACCAGAATCAGGTCGGCCTTTTCGATGGTCGACAGGCGGTGAGCGATCACCAGCGTGGTGCGACCCTTCATGACCTGATCCAGTGCCGCTTGAATGTGTCGTTCGGATTCGGTGTCGAGCGCCGAGGTGGCCTCGTCGAGAATCAGCAATGGCGCATTTTTGAGCAGCGCGCGGGCAATCGCCAGACGCTGGCGCTGGCCGCCGGACAGCAGCACGCCGTTCTCGCCGACCTGGGTGTCGAGGCCTTGCGGCAGCTGCGAGATGAAGTCCATCGCGTAGGCGTCACGCGCGGCTTTCTCGATGTCTTCGCGCGGCGCACCGGCCAGATCGCCATAAGCGATGTTGTTGGCCACGGTATCGCTGAACAGGGTGACGTGCTGCGTAACCTGGGCAATGTGACGACGCAGGTTGAGCAGCTTGTACTGCTCGACCTCCACGTCGTCGATGAGGATTTCGCCCTTGTCGTGGTGATAAAAACGCGGAATCAGGTTGGCCAGCGTCGACTTGCCGCTGCCCGAACGCCCGACCAGCGCCACCATCTGCCCCGGCTGGACCGAGAAGCTGATGTCATCGAGCACCTGACGTTCGGTGCCCGGATAAGTGAAGCTCAGGTTGCGCACGTCCAGACGACCGCTCACCGCGTCGCGCTCCACCGTACCGGTATCGACTTCCGGCTCGACGTCCAGTTGTTCGAAGATGCTTTCGGCACCGGCCACACCTTTCTGGATGGTCGAGCTGACCTCGGACAATTGGCGGATCGGCTTGGGCAGCAGGCCGGCCAGAGTGATGTAGGCGACCATGTCACCGGCCGAGGCGTCACCGCGCAGGTACAGCACCAGGAACATCAGCACCGCCATTGCGGTATAGATCACCAGTTGCAGCATCGGCGTGTAGATCGCGCCGGTGCGGGTCATGCGCAGTTGTTTGTCGGTGTTGCCCTGGCTGGCGTCGAGGAAGCGCTGTTGCTCGTAAGCCTCGCCGCCGAAGCTGCGAACGACGCGATAGCCCTGGATGGTTTCCGAGGCCACATGAGTGACGTCGCCCATCGCCAGCTGAATCTTCTTGCTCTGCTTGCGGAATTTCTTGCTCGCGGTGCGCACCATCACAGCGATGAGCGGCAGGATCGCAACCATCACCAGCGTCAGCTTCCAGTTCATGAACAGCAACGACGCGAACAGGAAGATCACCGTCATCCCTTCACGGATTACGACCTTGATCGCATCTGTTGCCGCCCCCGTGACCATGGTCACGTTGAAGGTGATACGCGAAATCAGATGGCCGGAGTTATGCTTGTCGAAGTAGCGGTTGGGCAGGACCAGCAGGTTGTTGAACAACTGCACCCGCAGGTCGTGCACGAGGCCCAGGGAAACCTTGGCCAGAAAATAGTTGCCCAGATAGGAACCCAGGCCCTGCCACGCGGCGATCAGGATAATCAGCAGCGGCACGGCCTGCAGCAGCTGCAGGTCACGCAGGTACGGTACGGAAGGAAACAGCACCGCTTCAGGATTGGACAGCCCGTCGACAAAATACTTGAGGATGTAGCCGAGCATCGGCTGCGTCGAGGCGAAAATCAGAAAGCCGACGATGCTGATCAGAAACAGACTGATGTACGGCCGGACGTAGCCGAGCAGGCGGAAGTAGATTTTCAAGCTCGAAGGGCTTGCGGCGGGACTGGAGTCGGTCATATCACGCGAAAGTCGATAAAAAGGACGCTGACTTTAGCACAGCTTCTTCAGGGTTCTGGCAATCGGCGAAAGGCTGTTATTGTTACGCATCTTTTTTGCATCAAATAGCCATCAGTCGAATGGTCGATCAACTTCAGGAATGAATCTCACAGCATGCAACTTCGCGGCTTCAGCAGTACGTCCAATCGAGTTTTCGATTTCATTAGCCTGTGGATCCTTCCCACGGGTTACTTCTTGCTCCTGTGCGCGCTGTTCTTTTTGCCCGGCCGAAGCCTGCACCACAAGCTGTTCTACGGACTGTTCAGCATTCCGACACTGATCGCGCTGTGCCTGCGCCCGCGTGAACTCAAAGAGCTGCTGCGCGAGCCGATCTTCGTCGCAGTGCTGTTGTTCGCGGCGTGGGCGCTGCTCAGCCTCGCCTGGGGCCCGGGAGGTGAGCCATTCGGCGGAATGTTCAAGCCGCCAATGCATACCTTGCTGCTGTTTGCCGGTTGCTATCTGCTGGTGCGCTATCGCAGCGACATCCTCCAGCCGTTGCTGTTCGGCGCCGCGCTGGTCGCGCTGGTCGCCACCGCAATTTTCCTCATCATGTTCGCCCGGGTCTATGAGCCCGGCATGCGCCTGATCGGCGGTGGCGCCTTCGATAACCCGTTGCTCAGTTCGCACCTGTTCGGGTTCTTCAGCGCCTATTGGCTGAGCGTGAGCATGACCTGCAAACGCCGGCAGATGCTGTGGCTCAGCGTACCGGCGATGGCCATCATGTTCATGGCGGTGATCGGTACCGGCTCCAGAACCCCGCTGGTGGCGCTGACCATGGCGGCACTGTGGCTGTGCTTCATTTGCTGGAACCGACGCTCGGTGGGACTGCTGATCGCCCTGGCTCTGGGCGGTATCACCGTATTGACCCTGTTCCGGCAGATGATCACCGAACGCGGCGATTCCTATCGTCTGGAAATCTGGCAGAAAGTGCTGCACATGATTGCTGACCACCCATGGCTCGGTCACGGCTACAGCGCCAGCCTTGCCGTCGATCCAGGCAACGGCGTCAGCTTTCAGGAGCCGCACAGTTTTGCCTTGGGCGTTCTGTATTACGTCGGCATCATCGGTTTGCTGCCCTGGTTGTTTTTCCTGTTCCGGGGCCTGCTGAGCAGCTGGCGCCAGCGGGTTCAGCCCCTGTTGATCATTGCCTCGACCTGGCTGGTATTCGGGATCGGTGCCGGCCTGACCGAAGGCGGCGGAATCATTTCGCGGCCCAAGGAGCACTGGTTCCTGCTGTGGATCCCGCTGGCGCTGATCGCGGCAGTGAGCATCAATCAACGCGCGCGACGCCTGTTGACCCTGCCGGTGCAAAAGCTGGCAGTTGCCGACCTTGAGCAATTGAGCCGCGAAGCGCAGATCATCGAAGAAGATGGCTTGGGCCCGAAAGTCCTGCGCCTGAGCGACGGCAGCTTCCTCAAACTGTTCCGTCGACGCCGCTGGTACACCTCCGGCAGTTTCAATCCCTACTCCGAGCGTTTCGCAGTCAACAGCGAACAACTTCGCCTGATGGGCATTCCTACCCCACAGGTATTGAATCTGTATCGTCTGGACGACGGCAGCAGCGCCGTGCATTACGCGCCATTGCCGGGTCACACCCTGCGTCAGGTACTGCAAAGCATTACCGCCCCGGCGGTACGCCAGGCGCTGGTCGAGCGCTTCGGCAAATTCATGGCGCAACTGCATGAGAAAGGCGTGTATTTCCGCTCGCTGCATCTGGGCAATGTGCTGGTCCTGGAAGATGGCGAATTCGGTCTGATCGATCTGGCCGACCTGCGCATCTACCCTACCCCGCTCAGTCTTTCGCTGCGCCAACGCAATTTGCGTCACATGCAACGTTACACTGTCGACAGGCGCTGGTTATTCGAGGATCACCTCGATGCGCTGCTCCAGGGGTACGCCATGACGGCGTCTAAATCCGCGGTTGAAAATCTGCACAGGCAAGTGCTGGCCGGTAACACGGCGGCCCGGGTTCACTGATGAACGAAACCAATCCCCTATTGGCGCTGGCCGCTTATCTGCTGGCCATTGCCACCTCCGCGCTGCTGTTGCGCGCGATACCGAAGATCGCCCGACACCTGCAGCATTCCGGCGAAAGCCGTTATGCCAGCATCGACGGTCTGCGCGGCTACCTGGCGTTTGGCGTATTCGTGCACCACTCGATCATTACCTGGATCTTCCTGCGCACCGGGGTGGTCGACTTCCCCCCCAGCAACTTCTATTCGATGCTGGGCCAGGGCAGCGTCGCGCTGTTCTTCATGATCACCGGGTTTCTGTTCTGGAGCCGCCTGCTCGCCCAAGGACGCAACCACGACTGGCTGGCGTTCGGCGTCTCCCGGGTATTTCGCCTGTATCCGCTGTACCTGCCACTGATGCTGCTGGTATTCGTGTCGGTCTTCCACCTGCAGGACTGGCAACTGAAAGAACCGGGCCTGGAACTGGTCAAGCAGATACTCGCGTGGCTGACATTCGACCGCCCGGACATCAACCAGTACCGCCACTCCGGCATGCTGATTTCCAACGTCACCTGGACGTTGGCTTACGAGGTGTTTTTCTACCTGGCACTGCCCCTGGCCGGGCTGGTGTTCATCTACCGCGGCAACTGGCTGCAGGTGGTGCTGTGCCTGATCGGGATATACGCGCTGTATCAGGTCATCGGCTGGGAGCACTCGCTGAAGAAGCACTTTCTGGCGAGCTTTCTCGGCGGCATTGCTGCCGCGTACTGGATTCGGCGCCCGGCGCTCGTAGCCTGGAGTCAATCGCGCCTGGCAAGTGTCATCGCCGTGCTCGCCCTGGTGACTGCATTCACCGCGTTCAGTCGGGCATTCAAGACCGCGCCGTTGCTGTTGCTGAGCCTGTTTTTCGTGATTGTGGCGTCCGGCAACAACCTGTTCGGCACCCTGAAACCACGCAGCATTCGCTGGCTCGGCGAGATCAGCTACAGCACCTACCTGCTGCATGGCTTCATCCTGTGGATGATGGTGCAGCGTCTGCCGCTGCTGCTGAATATCGATGCGCGGGAAACGTCGGTGTACCTGCCATTGATGGCGGTATGTACGTGCTTGCTGATTCTGATCAGCAGCGCGACGTTCCTCTATATCGAGCAACCGGGCATGGCTGCCGGCAAAAAGCTTGTGCACTGGTTGCGCCAGCGCCAAAACGGCGCAAAGCGCCTGCCGGAGAAAGTCGCTCGCTGAGGGCGAGCGAGCGCTGCCTCAGTCCTTTTCCAGCGGAGAAAACAGCAAACGTCCAAGACCGCGCCAGGTCTTCTTGTTCCAGGCCTTGAACGGGATCTGCGCCAGCAGCTCGCGTGCCAGCTTGCGATTGCGGTTGGCGGTCTTGAGGAACATCGAGTTCAGCGCCTTGAAGCGCACTTCGTCGTACAGCGGATGATCGCTGAACAACGCGTAGGTGCGCAGGATGTTCTCGATCATGAAGCGATGGTTCTTGTACGAGTTGGTGGCGTGCTTGCGGTAGCGGGCCATCACCACGTTCAGGCCATCGATGAAGTAACCGGCACGGGTCACCTTCAGCTCGATATACAGGTCCTCAAGGCGAATCGTCGGATCAAACCCACCGACCTTTTCCAGCGCTTCACGGCGGATCATCAGGGTCGGCGCAGGCGGATAAGGCTTGCGCTCGAGAAACATGTCATCGAAATCGAGACGGCGGAACGGCACATCACGGCGCTGACGCTTTTCCGGGTAAAGGCTACCGTCGGCGTGCATCAATTCGATATTGCCGGCACAGATGCCGACTTCGGGCTTGCCGTCCATGTACGCCACCTGGGTGGCGATTCGCTCCGGATACATGATGTCGTCGGAACCGAACGGCACGATCAGGCTGCCCTTCGAACGGGCAATGGCGCCGTTGAGAGTGTTGGTCAGGCCCTGATTCTGCTGCACGCGAAAATCGAAACCGTACTGCGCCTGTAGCGCGCTGATGCGCTCGACGCTGTTGTCCGTCGAACCGTCATCGACCACCAGCAGCTCGATGTTCCTGTAGCTCTGGTTGAGGACGCTGAGGATGCTTTCCTCGATATACGGGCCGTGGTTATACGAGGCGATGATCACGGTAACGAGGGCGTTTGCTTCACTCACTGCGTTCTCTGCGCTCATGGCTGCTCCTTGCGAGCCTGCTCCAGGCCAGAATCGATCAGGTCCAGATATTCCTGACGGAACACCTCGATATCATGTTGCTCCTGCAGGTAACGGTAAGCCTGCTCACCCTTGGCCTTGAGCTCCTGATCCGACAGGGCCAGATAGTTATCCAGCGCGACCACCAGACTCGGCACATCCTTCGGCGTGATCGCCAGACCACCGGCCCCCTCGATCAGCGGCAGCATCGCTGGCACATTCGAGGCGATCACCGGCAGATGCCCGCTCATGCCTTCGAGCAGCGCCAGGCCCAGGCCCTCGGCCAGCGACGGCATGGTCCAGATGTCGAACGCGCGCACGTATTGCAGCGCGTTCTCCTTGAAGCCCAGCAGGTGTGCACGGCCGCTCAGACCCAGTTGCTCGATCTCGGCAGCCAGCGGCGCCTGCAGGCGCCCGGCACCGATGATCGCCAGCTGGGTGTTCGGGTATTTGTCTTTCAGCGCCGCGAACGCCTGCAGCAGATAAGTGTGGCCCTTGACCGACACCAGTCGCCCCAGCGCGCCGATCAAACGTACATCGGGGTCTATGCCAAGCAGCTCGCGGGCTTTTTCGCGACTGTGTTGCAAGCCTTCGGCCTGTTCGATGTCGATGGCATTGGTAATCGCGTAGGTGTTCTGCTCGGTGAAACCGCAGTCGCAATCGAGCAAATACTGTTTGACCGCCGGCGACACGCCGACAAACCGCCAGTGGCGGTCGATCAGGCGCTGAGTCTGGCGGCGTCGGTAAAAGCGGTCGTATTCGCCGAACCCGTGGGAGATGCCGATGCACAGCGGCACCTTCAACCAGCGGTTGAGCGTGAGCATCATGTTCACCGGTTTGAAGCGGTTGCAGATCACCACGTCGAACTTTTCCTGACGGCAGAACTTGTACAACTGCCACATCGCCCGCAGGCGCATGCCTTTGAGCGACTTGTCGGAAAACTCGAAATACACCGAACGGTCGGCCCGGCTGACCGGCTCGCCCGGCCCCGGCTTGCCGCGCAGGAACGCGGCGGTGACCTCATAGCGATCCGAAGGCAGCGCTTTGACGATCTGCTCGGCCAGGTCGGCGAAATCATGGGCTTTGACGTTGTAGTCGGGTTGCAGCTGCAACACCTTGGACCGTTGACTCATGACTCTCCCCGCTGATCGCCCGGTTCACCGTGCTTCAATAACCAGAACAATTCCTGGCGTCGGACCGCTTTTCGAAAAAATTCGTTTTCGCCGTACACCGAAGATGCACGACCGGCCAGCAAGCGCTGAATCACTCGGCGCAGGCGACGCTTGAACGGTGCCGGCGGCTGCAGGTCGTGCATCATGCCCAGCGCCATGGCCTTGTCGCGCTGCTGTTCGATCGACAGCGGCAAACACAACGGCTGCATCGCCACGCTCGAATCGAAGGTCGGCGGCAGCGCAATGCCCTGCCCGGTGTTGCCCATCGGCCAGCGGTCGTTGTCGTGCAAATGGTTGGCGTAACCGAGCAGCGTCGGCTGCCAGTCGAGGCCGTGCAAGGCCTGTAGAACGGCTTGTTGCGCGCAGATATGGTCCGGGTGGGGATCGAGCGTCGGGTGCGGCAGCACAATCACCTGCGGACGCGCGCGCAGCAGCACCTCACGCAAGTCGGCCAGCAGATTGTTCCAGGTCGGTGCGCCATCGGCGTCGCCTGGCAACGTGAACGGGTTCAACTGACGAAACAGTCGCGTGTCGTTCAGGTCGGCTTCCCGCGAACCCACCGCCTGATTCGGTGCAGCCTGCATCGCCGCCAGTTGCAGGCAGAAGTACCCGAGTTGTACGCAGTGTTCCTGCGGCACGCCGGCCCAGCGCGGCACGGCAAGGCTGTCCCACGCACGCAGACGGCCCTTGAGCCGCGCCGCCTCGACCTTGTTCAGGCCCATCTGCTGATAATGCTCAGCTTCGATCTCGCCCGCGGTCAGAGTGACAATCCAGGTTTCATCGGCCTGGCTGTACAGGCCATAAGCGGCCAGTTCGGCGTCATCGGCATGCGGCGCGATCACCATCACCCGCTGACGGCGATAGTCCGGTTGCTCCAGCGCCCACAGCACTGGCTCACCGCTCACCCGGCAGAAGCGCCCGCGCAAACGCAACTGGCCCTGCGACAGGGCTTGCGCCTGCCCGCTGAGGTTCAGGTAACGCAGGCCGTTGACGCCGCGCTCGAAGGTTTGCGCATCCGGATTCGTGCCGCCGCGCAATTCGACGCGCGGATCGAAGAAGCGTCCGAGCCAGCTGCTTTTGACTCGCACGGCAAGGATCAGGGTGGCTTCGTCGACCAGCATCACGCCCTCGTCCAGGCGCAATTGCTCGCCGTGCAGATGGACCTTCGGCTGCGGCGTGAACGGCGGAAAGCTGTACTGGTAATCGTCTTTCGGCGAGTAGAACAGGTGATCGGCAAACCACGCCTCGTGGGCGATCCAGCCAACCAGCGCGAGCACCAGCGGCAGCCACCACGCCACCAGCACCCCGAGCGCGATCAATACGATCAGGGCGATCAGCAAGGTGATGCGTTTATTGCGCCGATGACGCTTGAGCAGTTGCTGTTTGCGGCTCATGGGCTGACTCATACGGTGAACACCGGCACAGGATTGCACCAGCGATCCTTGTATTCACGGTCGGCGCGACCGAAGGAGAAACGCAGCGGTTTGTTCAGTGCTCGCGCCTGTTCCCAGGCACTTTGCGTATTGAGGAAGCTCAACACGCTGCCGGGGCTGAATTCGCGGGTTTCGGGGTCGACGCCGCCGTTGATGTATTCGACGCTGATCCATTCCGGCGCTTCGACGCGGTACACCAGTTGAATCGCAATCGGCGCATCGTTGAGGAAGATCACCGAGCCGATCAGCAACTCGCGCAGCAATTCGATGACCTCGGCCATGCGCGCCGCACCGGTAGCGGGGAAGCCCCAGCGGCGCTGGAACAGATCACAGTAGATCGCCGCCAGTTCGGCACTGGAGAACTCGCTGACCGCACGCACCACACCGCCGGCTTCTTCCAGCAGACGCAATTCGCGACGCTGGTTGTAGCGAAACTTTTTCGACAGCTCTTCCGGGGTGCGGGCCATGGCCAGCTGCTCGGTCTGCAACTTGAGGCCGCTGAAGCGGTTCTCGTTGAGCGCCGACAGATAGCGTGCGCGATGACGCAGCGGGGCCTGGGCATCGGCGGCGGCCGGCAGGATCAGCTCGGCATTGCCGAGGTCGAACAGGCCTTTCTTGCCGTTGCGCTTGAGCACGTCCTTGGACAGCGCCAGATCGCGGCCCCAGGTCGCAATCGCCGCTTTGACTTCGCCGCCCTGCTCCCAGGCCAGATAACGCACCGGAATCCCGGCCAGCGCGGCCAGGCGTTCGACCACCAGCGGATGGGTGGCCACGCTGCCGCCGAAACGCTGCCAGGCGGCGGCATAGGTGGAGGCGTCAACGGGCGACCAGCCACGTTCGCGCCAGCCTTGAAATCGGTTGAGCATCAGCCCCTCGGTGCCAGATCGATAACTTGCGGCAGACGCCAGAAGGTGTCGCGCACCGCACGGTCGGAGAAACGCTCACGCAGACGGTCGAGCATCAACTCGGCGCATTGTCGGCGCTGCTGATCATCCATGCTCGCCAGATGTTGCAGGCCTTGTGCGAGGTGTTCGGCATCGCCCAGCGGAAACAGAATGCCCACGCCTTCGACCACTTCCTTGGCGCCGCCACAGGCGGTGGCGAGCAGCGGCACGCCGGCGGCCATGGCCTCCAGCAGCACCATGCCGAACGGTTCGTGATCGGAGCTCAGGGCAAACACGTCGAAGGCACGGAAGTAATTGCGCGCCTCCGGGACCTGACCGAGAAACAGCACGCGGTCGCCAATGCCCAGCTCGCGTGCCAGTTCCTTGAGGTCCTGTTCCAGACGACCCTTGCCGAGGATCACCAGTTGGCTGTTGCCCGGCAGGCCGGGCAAGGCTGCGGCAAAACCGTGCAGCAACGTGGCCTGATCCTTGTCCGGGTGCAGCCGCCCGACGTTGCCGACAATGAACGCATCCGCCGCCAGCCCCAGGGTCTCCCGGGCTTCGCGAGGCGACACCTGACTGGCCTGCAGGGCCTGCACGTCGATGCGGTTGTACAGGGTCTGGATGCGGGTCGACGGCCATTTCGGCAGGCAACGGCGCATGTCGTCGCGCACCGCGTCGGACACACCGAGCAGGCTCAGACGTTTGCGGAAAATATGCGCGAACAGCTTGCGCGTACCGCGCTTGTAATCGTCAAACGCGTGGTGCACACCAATCACCGGCAACGAGGTGCCAAGCAAGGCGATGTAGATCGGCTTGAAACGATGGGCGATGCAGAAACTGAAATTGCGTGAAGCGGCGATCTTGCGCAGATCGCCGATGGCGCCCAGCTTCAGGCCACGAATGGCCTTGGAGCTGTATTCCATGAACAACACTTCATCGGAAGCACATGCGGCGGCCACCTCGCTATCGGCGGCCCCGGTCAGAAAGACCGTGGTCACCCGATAACCGGTGCCCGCGAACAGGCTGGCGTACTGCCGTGCGCAGTCGAGGAACGGCCCGTCATAGCCGTGACAGAACTGCAGCACATGGCGTTCAGCCGAGCGAGTCATAAGCGTTTGCGCCCTCTTTGACCACCAGAATGTCTTCCATGATCAGGTACTGCAAATCGGAGCCGAAGAACATGTTCAGCGCGTCGGTCGGCGAGCAGATCATCGGTTCACCACGACGGTTCAGCGAGGTGTTCAGCGACACGCCGTTGCCGGTGAGGTTTTCCAGTGCCTTCATCATGTCGTAGTAGCGCGGATTGTATTCACGCTTGAGCACCTGGGCACGGGAGGTACCGTCTTCGTGGACGACTTCCGGCACGCGGGTCTTCCACTCTTCCGCCACTTCGAAGGTGAAGGTCATGAACGGCGCCGGGTGATCGATCTTGATCATCTGTGGTGCCACAGTGTCGAGCATCGACGGGCAGAAAGGCCTCCAGCGCTCGCGGAACTTGATCTGGTGGTTGATGCGGTCAGCCACCCCGGCCACGCTCGGGCAGCCGATGATCGAACGCCCGCCCAGCGCGCGCGGACCGAACTCCATGCGGCCCTGGAACCAGGCCACCGGGTTGCCATCGACCATGATTTTGGCGATCTGCTCCGGCATGTTGTCGAGTTTGCGCCAGGTCGGCTTGTTCTCGTGACGGGCGCACGCGGCGATCACGTCTTCGTTGCTGTACGACGGGCCGAGGTAGACGTGTTCCATCTTCTCGACCGGTACGCCACGGGCGTGGGACACGTAGGCCGCAGCGCCGACCGCGGTACCGGCATCGCCGGACGCTGGCTGGACGAACAGCTCCTTGATGTCATCGCGAGCAATGATTTTCTGGTTCAGCTTGACGTTCAACGCACAGCCACCGGCGAAGGCCAGTTTGCCGGTTTCCTTGAGCACGTCGCCCAGGTAGTAGTCGATCATCTGCAACGCCAGTTTCTCGAACAGCGCTTGCATGCTCGCGGCGTAGTGGATGTACGGCTCGTCGGCGATGTCGCCTTCGCGCTTCGGCCCCAGCCATTCGATCAGCTTCGGCGAGAAGTAGAAGCCTTTGCCCTTCTCTTTATAACGACGCAAGCCAATCACGTTGGCGTAGTCGGTATTGATCACCAGCTCGCCGTTCTCGAACGAGGCCAGACGCGAGAAATCATATTTGCTGGCGTCGCCGTATGGCGCCATGCCCATGACCTTGAACTCGCCGTCGAGCATCTCGAAACCGAGGAACTCGGTGATCGCGCCGTACAGGCCGCCGAGGGAGTCCGGGTCGAAGAACTCCTTGATCTTGTGGATCTTGCCGTTTTCGCCGTAGCCGAAGAAGGTCGTGGCGTATTCGCCCTTGCCGTCGATGCCGAGGATCGCGGTTTTCTCTTTGAAACCCGAGCAGTGGTAGGCACTGGAGGCGTGAGCCAGGTGGTGCTCGACCGGTTCGATCTTGATCTTCTTCGGATCAAAACCCAGCTGCTCCAGGCACCAGACGATCTTGTTGCGATAGCGCTTGTAGCGACGGTTGCCCATCAGGATCGCATCGAGGGCGCGGTCCGGGGCGTACCAGTAGCGCTTGGCGTAGTGCCAGCGCGCCTTGCCGAACAGGCTGATCGGGGCGAACGGAATCGCCACTACGTCAACGTCGGACGGCTTGATACCGGCCTGTTCCAGGCAGAACTTCGCCGATTCGTAGGGCATGCGGTTCTTTGCATGCTTATCGCGGACGAAGCGCTCTTCTTCAGCCGCCGCCACCAGCTTGCCGTCGATGTACAACGCGGCTGAAGGGTCATGGCTAAGGGCGCCGGACAGGCCAAGAATCGTCAATGCCACAGGGTCTAGCCTCTCAAGTCTGCATTCAGGCGCGACGCGCCCTGAAAATTGATGTGCCCTCGCACCGGGCGAGAGACAGCTAAAGGGCGGGATTATAGCGTAAACGTGGCAGGAATGACCCTGTGCGAATTGTCCCAGGTCGATTGGCCCGGATAAGCCTTGCGCTAAGGCTTAATAACCGCCCTGCCGCCAATAGACGCTGAGATTGCCATCCATGACCTGTCGATAAACCGTAAACGGCAGCACCACCGTGTCCATCACTCCGGACAACGGCAGATCCACCAGCACGAATGGCAGCAGCACGCCGGTAGGGTCGGGCGGGGCGTTGAGTACGCAGAAATCGAACGCCAGGCCGCTGTAGATCCGTGGAATCGATTGGCAGTAGGTCTTCTGCTTGCGCAGGTCGCGGGCGACGTCGGCGTCCATTTGCAGTACCGAGGCGGCGGTGCCGCAACCGGATAAAACCCACGTGCAGGCGGCGACGGCCACAGCTTTTTTGATGATCAAGTTTTGCCCTCCGAAATGGTCAGGGCAAACTAGCAGCGTGGCTGTGGCGGGCACAGTTCATGGCTTCTGGAGAAGCTGTAGGACAAGTCAGTGGAGTTTGTCCGGCGTTGCTCGAGGGGAGGCTTTCACGGCCTTGGAGGCCTCATCGCGAGCAGGCTCACGCCTACAGGGAAATGCATTCCCATGTGGGAGCGAGCTTGCTCGCGAAGGCGAATCAGGCTGCGCTGGAGATATCCTTGGGCAAGCGCTGGTCAATCACCCGATACAACGCGCTGCTCTCGGGCCAGTTGCGCATGAACCGCGCTCGATCCCGCGCGTAAGCTGGGGCGAAACTGCTGACGGAGCTGTGCTGACACATTGAATCGAGATCGATCAATGCCCAGCGATCCTCCTGCCAGAACAGGTTGTGGCCCTTGAAATCGCCATGGCTGATGCGCTCGGCGATCAGTTGCGCAAACAGTTGGTCCAGCGCCTGCAGTTCGGACTCCGGCGCCGCGCCGCTTTCGACGTACGGGGCGAAACGCTCGATGATGTCCGGCCCCGGCAGGAAGTCGGTAACCAGATAGGCCCGACTGCGCAGCCACAGGAAGCGCTTCTCCAACACTGCCAGCGGTTTCGGCGTGGCGATTCCAAGGAAGGCCAGGCGATTGCCTTCACGCCAGGAATGCCAAGCGCGGCTCGGGCGCCAGAAACGCTTGAGCCAGTGGGCAAAGCCTTTGATGTTGTAGCGCTTGATCACCAGCGTGCGCCCGGCCACTTCGACCTTGCCGACGCTCGCCGCGCCGCCGGTCTTGTACAGATGGCCCTGATCAAGCAGCGCGTCAGCCTGCGCCAGCACCGGCAGCATCGCCGCCTCTTCCTCACGGCGGATCGCCCGCAAGCTAAACGCACCGCGCTGCACACTGAACAGGGTGCATTCACGGCCAACCTTGATCAGGTAATCCTTCAGGCGCCAGGCCCGGACCCTGGCGATCTGCTTTTGCAACGCCTCCAGCGGCAGTGCGTGTTCGCTGTTGCTCAGCAGGTAATACACCAGCAACTCTTCGGTGTACGGCTCCAGTGACTTGGGCAACTGGGCAAAAAACACCCCGAGGTTTTCCAGCACCTTCTGCCGCGACAACGGCTGACCGGCGGTTTCCGCGCAAATCCCGGCACCATCGATCAGGTACAGCTGACCCGCGTGGCGCAACAGGTTGTCCAGGTGCAGATCTTCCTGCCACAGGCCTTTGCCATGCAGTTGACCGATCGCGCCCAACGCCTCGGCCAGTACCGCCGACTGCTCGTCCGCCAGCACCGGCAACGACTCGACCTGCTGCCAGGCATCGCCGAGGCTTTCGGCGTTTTCCAGAAACTCGAACAACAGCCAGCCGCCTTCACCGTCCTGCAAGCCATCAGCCAACAGCAACGGCGTGGTCAAGCCCTGCCCGGCGAGCAGTTTGACGCCCGCCAGCTCACGCTGAAAATGCCGCGCGGCCTTGCTGCCCACCAGCAATTTGGCCAGTACCGGCCGCCCGCGCCAGACCCCGGCACCGACATAGCGCTGTCCGGGCAACACCCGCAGCAGACTCAGCAACTGCAGATCCGCAGGGCCTGCCGCATCAGCCAGAGTGATCGTCAGCGGCAGGCTCGGCGTACGTCCGGCGTTTTTCAGGTCGGCCAGGCGCATCAGCGGGTCTCCTTGCGACTGCGTCGTGCAGTCAGGCGCGAAACCCAACTGTCGACCAGCGAACTGTCGACGGGCTGATCGAGATAGGCCGCGAGCAATTCGCGCAATTGCGCCTCGCCCCATTGCGGCGCGCGACGCAGCAGCGGCTCCAGATCCTTGACCCGGTCACGGTGACCGAACAGCAGCGGCCGGGTCTTTTCCAGGTCGATCAGTTGCGCCCGATAGTGCTCGCCATCGGCCTGCAAAAAAATGTGTTTGGGATAAAAACAGCCGTGCACCTGACGCACGCCGTGCAGTTGGCGCGCCAGTTGCCCACAAGCCTGGAGAATCGCCGACTGCTGTGCAGCGCTCAGTTCGGACCAGCGTTGCAGCAGCGAATCGAGGTCGTCCCACCCATCGAGGGCACGGGTCAGCAGGATCGCGCGGACGTCGCCGTTGACCTTGCGCTCACCGAAGAACGCCGCTTGCAGCGCAGGAATCCCGAGTTTGCTGTAGCGACTGATATTACGAAACTCACGGGCGAAACTCGGTTCGCCGAACGGCGCATGCAGGGTGCGGGTCAGGTAATTGCTCTGACGCTTGAGGTAGTAGGCCCGCCCTTCCAGCTCAAGGCGAAACACACTGCTCCAGCCACCGCCATCGGTGTTCGGCTCATCCACCGCTTCGAGCTGCTTGGCCCACAGCGCATCGAACGTATCGAGGCCATGACGCTCAAGCAGCGCGCGGTCTTCAGCGGCCAGAAAATCAGTCATTCGCGTCCCTCGAAAAATCTCACCACGTGACGAATCCGTTGCTTGTCGGCGGCATTGAGCCGGTCACGTCCGCGGTATTGCAGATAGAAGCGCAAGCGCTGGGTGTTCGACAGGTGATATTTGGCCACCTTGTCGAGACAGGCCAGGTCCTTGGTGATCCGGTACTTGAGCCAGAAACCGCGCCAGAAATCGCCATTGGGGCAGTCGATCAGAAACAGCTGCGCCTGATCGTCGATCAGCAGGTTGCGCCACTTCAGGTCGTTATGGGTAAAGCGATGATCGTGCATCGTCCGCGTGTAAGCGGCCAACTGTCGGCTTACGCCATCGACCCATACGCGATCCTTCAGCTTCGGATCGTTGCGTTCGGCCAGCGCCGAAAGGTCTTCGGTGCGCGGCAGCTCACGGGTGATCATCGCCCCACGGGCGTAGGCCGCACCGCGACGCTCCAGGCCCCAGGCCACCACCTCAGCGGTAGGAATGCCCCACTTGGCGAAGCGCTTGAGGTTCTGCCACTCCATCTTCACCCGTGGCTTGCCCAGGTAACGGCGCAGGCCTTTACCGGCGCCAACGTAGCGCTTGACGTAATAATTGACGCCGTTGCGCTCGACACGCACGACTTCCGACAGCGGATCGCGGGTCAGCCGTTCACCCTGCAAGGCAAACACCGCTTCGAGGCTACCGAAATCGTCGGCCAGATCGCTGTATTGCGGTTCCAGAATCCAACCCGCCATCAGAGCGCATCCCCATAACGCTGTTTACGCGCATAGAGCTTGTTGGCCTTGCCTTCGAGCCAGCTCAGCAGCGGCGCTTCTTCGGCCAGGATCTGCCGCAGCGGTTGCTGGAAGTAGCCTTTGAGAAAACGCAACTTGTCGCGGCGGGTCAGGCCGATGTCCAGCGCCGAGAAATACAGCGCGGCCAGGTCCTTGTTGCGCCAGCGCTGAGTGATCTTTGCCCGGGTCTGCGCGCGGTGCAGGTCGATCACCGAGAGCTTGAAATCACTCGAGGTGATCGGCTTGTCGGTGTGCAGCAGGAAGTGGCAGATATAGCAGTCGCGATGGTTGACTCCGGCGCGGTGCATCATGCCGGTCATGCGCGCCACTTCAGCGATCAGCGCGCGTTTCAGGGTTGGCTCCGGCGGCTGCTTGACCCAGTCGAGGCTGTAGTCTTCGAGGCTGATGGTCGGCGCCAGCTCTTCGGTGACAATGAACGAATGCTGATCGGCCGGGTTGCTGCCCTTCTCGCCGTAAGCGACTGCAGTCATGGTCGGCACGCCGACCGCCTGCAGGCGCTGGATCGCCTTCCACTCCTGACCCGCGCCGAGCACCGGCAGCTTGGCGGTCAGCAGATTCTTGAAGATCTCGCCCCAGCCGATGCCACGGTGGATCTTGACGAAAAATCCGTTGCCGTCGACTTCCGTGCGCAATGTCCGGCGAGCTTCCAGCTCGCGGTAGACCTCGCCCTGCAAGCCCTCGACTTCAGCGAACGGGTCGCGCCCGGCCCAAAGGCTCTTGAACGGTTCAGCCAGCATCAACTTCATTTAAGCGTGCTCCGCCAGAATCACATCGGCCGCGTGTTGCGGCATGCTGTAGAGGTCGGCCGTCTCGGCGAAGGCCAGACCATTGCGGCTCCAGGCCGCGCGTGCAGAGGCGTCGCTCAACATCTCGGTCAGGTACTGAGTCAGTTGCGCCTGCTCGAACGGCTCGTCCAATACGCGCCCGGCGTCGGCCTCGGCAATGTAATGGGCGTAACCGCAGACCGCGCTGACCAGCACCGGCAAACCCGCTACCAGCGCTTCGAGCAGCACCGTACCGGTGTTTTCGTTGTACGCCGGATGGATCAACAGATCGGCGCCAAGCAGGAAACGCGGGATATCGCTGCGGCCCTTGAGGAACGTCACGTTGTCGCCCAGACCCAAAGTGGCACTCTGCATCTGGAACAATTTGGGGTCATCCTGGCCGATTACAAACAGCCGGGTACGTTTCTTCAGTTCGGCGGGCAATGCGGCCAGCGCCTTGAGGCTGCGATCGACGCCCTTGGTCTTGAACCCGGAACCGATCTGCACCAGCAGCAGTTCGTCGTCTTTCAGATCGAATTCAGCGCGGAAACCGGCGCGAATTTCATCAGCATCCGCTGGACGCCGGCGGTCCTGGGCAATCCCTGGTGGCAGCAGATGGAAGCGCTCCAGCGGCGTGTTGTAATGCTTGATGAACAGCGGCTGCTGCACTTCGGAAATCATCAGCACTTCGGTTTTCGCGTCTTTGGCGAACACCGCGCGCTCGTACTCGGCGAAGTGGCGATAACGGCCCCAGCGGCGGTACAGCGAATGACGCAGGTTCTGCGCCTTGTCTTCGAAGCAGCCGTCGGCGGCGTAGTAGACGTCCAGCCCCGGCATCTTGTTGAAACCGATCAGACGGTCCACCGGACGCTTGGCCAGGTCCGCTTCCATCCACGCCGTGAGTTTCTCGTTGCGCCGATGATTGAAGAACGCCTTGACCGGCGCCACCAGCACTTCGAAACCGGGCGGCACGTCGCCTTCCCAGATCAGGGTGTAGACGCGAATCTGGTGACCGCGCTTCTGGCATTCGAGGGCGATGCGCATGAAGTCGCGCTGCAGGCCACCGAACGGGAAATATTTGTACAGGACGAATGCCAATTGCATCAGCGCAGCTCCTCAGCCATCAACAACGTGCTCAGTCGGCTGGCGACACGCTCGGGATTTACACGCGTGAAGCACAAGGGCTGCTCGCGTTTCAGGTCAAACTGACGGGCATCCTGCGCAGTCGGTTGGTAAGTGCATTTCTTTTGCAGGCAAGGGGCACAGGGGAAATCACTGGCCATGTGGATCTGCACCTTGCCGTAGGCGCCGGTCAGGCCCGGATTGGTCGGGCCGAACAGGGAGATGGTCGGCACGTCCAGCGCCGCGGCCAGATGACCGAGACCGGTGTCCACCGCCACACACGCCTGGGCGCCGGCCAGCACTTTGCCGACCCCGGCCAGATTCAGCTTCGGCAACACCTCGGCGTGTTTGAAACCGGCGGCGATGCGTTCGGCGCGAGCCTTCTCCAGCGGGTTGCCCCACGGCAGCCTGACCCCGACGCCAAGATAGCCGACCCGCTCGGTCAGCTCGCGCCAGTAGGCTTCCGGCCAGTGTTTGGTGTCCCAGGTGGTGCCGTGCAGGAACACCACGAAGGCGCTCTTGCGCGGCAGTTCCACCAGACGCTCGACGTTGAGGCCGTAATCGCCCCGCCCTTTGGGCAGGTCATAGCCGAGGGCGATGGCGAACAACTGCCGCACGCGCTCGACGGCATGCTGCCCGCGAGCCACGGCCAGTTTGCGGTCGTAGAACCGTGCGGCGATCGGCTCGCGCGCCGAGCCCTTGTCGAGGCCGGCCACCGGGGCTTTGACGTAGCGGGTCAGCCAGGCGCTTTTCAGCAGGCCCTGAGCGTCGATCACCAAATCGTATTTGCTGGCGCGCACGCTTTGCTTGAAGCGCTTCCACTCGCCACTCTTGATGGTTTGCCAGAGGTTCTTGCGCCAGCGGCGGATCGCCACCGGGATCACCTTGCCAACCGCCGGGTGCCAGGTCGGGATCTCGGCGAAACCTTCTTCCACCACCCAGTCGAACTTGATCCCGGGGATGGCCCGGGCCGCATCGGTCAGCGCCGGCAGCGCGTGAATCACGTCGCCCAGCGATGAAGTCTTGATCAGCAATACCCGCAACTTATTGAACCTCGACCACGGAGCCCTGCAATTTCTGCAAGGCATCGTTGACCGCGTCCGGCAGCAGCTGGCGCAGGCAGTTGTAATGGCCGAAACGGCAGGTGCGATCGAAGCAAGGGCTGCAATCGAGACCCAGGCGGACGATTTCGACGTGCTCGGCCAGCGGCGGGGTGAACCCCGGCGAGGTCGAACCGTAGACCGCCACCAGCGGACGGTTCAGCGCCGCTGCCACGTGCATCAGGCCAGAGTCGTTGGACACCACCGAGTCGGCGCAGGACAGCAGGTCGATGGCCTCGGCCAGCGAGGTGCCACCACTGAGGTTGACAGCCTCTTCACGCAGGCCGGGAATCAGCCGCGCGCGGATGTCTTCACCCACGGCGTGATCGTTTTTCGAGCCGAACAGCCATACCTGCCAGCCTTCGCGAATTCGCGCTTCGGCGACTTTGGCGTAATGCTCGGACGGCCAGCGCTTGGACTCGCCGAACTCGGCGCCGGGGCACAGGGCCAATACCGGGCGATCAAGACTCAGGCCAAACTTGGCCAGCGCCGCTTCGCGGGTCACCGGGTCGATTTGCAGGCTCGGGCGCGGATAGGGTTTCGGCAGCTCGGAGTTCGGTTCATAGGCCAGCGCCATGAAACGCTCGATCATCAGCGGATAACGTTGTTTATCCAGGGTGCGCACGTCGTTGAGCAGGCCGTAGCGGAACTCGCCACGCCAGCCGGTGCGTTGCTTGATGCCGGCGAAGAACGGTACCAGCGCCGACTTCAGCGAGTTGGGCAGCAGGATCGCCTGGTCGTACTGGCCGGCCAGGGACTTGCCGATCCGCCGCCGCGTCGCCAGCTCCAGCGCGCCATGGCCGAGCGGAAAGCTCAAGGCCTTGCGCACTTCGGGCATGCGCTCAAGGATCGGCCGGCTCCACTCGGGGGCCAGCACGTCGATTTCGCATTGCGGGTGGCGCTGCTTGAGACACTGAAACAGTGTCTGCGCCATCACCATGTCACCGACCCAACTGGGCCCAACGATCAGAATATTCATGTGGTTTCCATAAACGAACCGGGGAGGCAATTACGCCTCCCCGCCTCGAGAATCACAGTGGGAACACCGGCGGCTTGCGATGGGTCATTACCTCAACATCACTGTCGACAGTCACTCCGCTATCGCGAGCAGGCTCGCTCCTACATTGTTTGTTCGTGTCTCAATCTGCAAATCACCACAAATCCCTGTGGGAGCGTGGCTTGCCCGCGATGAGGCCATCACATTCAACCGTGAGGTGGCTGACACTGCGCCATCGCTGGCAAGCCAGCTCCCACAGGGTTTTGCATCTGTTCACACCTCTGCGAATCACCACAGATCCCTGTGGGAGCGTGGCTTGCCCGCGATGAGGCCATCACATTCGACCGTGAAGGTGGCTGACACTGCGCCATCGCTGGCAAGCCAGCTCCCACGGGGTTTTGCATCTGTCACACCTCTGCGAATCACCGCAGATCCCTGTGGGAGCGTGGCTTGCCCGCGATGAGGCCATCTCATTCGACCGTGAAGGTGGCTGACACTGCGCCATCGCTGGCAAGCCAGCTCCCACGGGGTTTTGCATCTGTCACACCTCTGCGAATCACCGCAGATCCCTGTGGGAGCGAGCTTGCTCGCGAAGGCGCCATTACACCCCGACATCTGTGTCAACTGACACTCCATCTTCGCGAGCAAGCTCGCTCCCACAAGGTATTCAACTCAGCCCCAACTGCTTCCAGATCCGCAACACCTGCCGGCGCTCCTCGACAAACTGGTCGCCCGGGATCACCCCGGCGTCCTTCTGCAGGGCCTGCCGGTGGGCGGCGGAGCGGTAGGCTTTATAGGCCTCACGCAACAGACTGGCATCTTCGGCAGGCATCAGCCTTTCGTGTTCCAGCTCTTCCAGAATGCGGATGTTATCGGTCCAGCGCAGCAATGGCGGGTGACTGTGCGACCACGCCAGGGCCGCGTATTGCACCATAAATTCAATATCGACGATACCTCCGGCGTCCTGCTTGAGGTCGAACGGCGCCGTGGCCTCGAAGGCATTTGCCGCGGTACCGGCCACGGTGCCCTTGCTGCCGAGGTTGTCGCGCATCTTCGCGCGCATCTCGCTGACTTCCTGTTGCAATTTCGCCAGATCCCGCGCCTTGCCCAGCACCTGCGCACGAACTTTCTCGAACGCTTGGCCGACATCCTGACTGCCCACCAGCACCCGCGCCCGCACCAGCGCCTGATGTTCCCAGGTCCAGGCTTCATTTTCCTGATAGCGCTCGAACGCCCCGAGCGAACTGACCAGCAGCCCCGAGGCCCCGGACGGCCGCAGGCGCATGTCCACTTCGTACAACTGCCCGGAGTTGGTCTGCGCGGTCAGCAGGTGAATGATGCGCTGACCGAGCCGGGTGAAGAACTGCGCGCCATCGATCGGCTTCGGCCCGTCAGTTTCCGCCTGCGGATCGCCGTCATGGATGAACACCAGATCCAGGTCCGAACCATGCCCCAGTTCCAGACCGCCGACTTTCCCATAACCGACAATGATGAAGCCGGGATCGCACAAGGTGCCGTCGGTGCGCAGCGGCGTGCCGTACTTGGCCACCGTCTGACGCCAGGCCAGCGCCAGCACTTGTTCGAGAATCGCCTCGGCCAGCCAGGTCAGGTAATCGCTGACTTTCATCAACGGCAGGCTGCCGGCGATTTCCGAAGCGGCGACGCGCAAACGGTGCGCCAGTTTGAAGTGACGCAGCGCTTCCATCTGTTGTTCGAGGTCATCTTCGGGAATTCGCGTCAGGCGTTCGCGCAACTCGGCGGCCAGTTCCGGTGCCAGCGGCGGCTTGAACAGCCGACCTTCGTTGAGCAACTCATCCAGCAACAGCGGGAAACGGGTGATCTGCTCGGCGATCCACGGACTGGCCGCGCACAGCGTCAGCAAACGCCGCAGCGCGCCGGGGTTTTCCGTCAGCAGCACTAAATAAGCCGAGCGTCGGGCCACCGCTTCGACCAGCGGCAACACCCGCTCCAGCACCAGATCCGGGTTGTCATGCTCCACTGCCTGCGCCAGCAGACGCGGAATAAAGGCATCGAGACGCTCGCGCCCCAACCGTTGCATCGCGCGCAATTGCGGGCTGCCACGCAGACTCGCCAGCGCTTTCAACGCTTTGCTCGCGTCCTTGAAACCGCCCTCTTCCAACTGGCGGCAAGCGGCCTCCTCGTTCTGCGCTTCTTCCCACAGCGGCAGCCACTCCCCGCCCACCACCACTTCGCAGTCGGCGCCCTCTTCTTCATCGGGATCGGCGATCACCTGGGCGAAGTGCCAGGCGACCCGGCCACGCCAGAACATCAGTTTTTCGTGGAAAGCATCCCAGTCGGCGAAACCGAGCATGAACGCGATGCGCGCCTGATCCTGCGCGCCGTCCGGCAGCATCTGGGTCTGGCGGTCGGCAATCGCCTGGATCGCGTGTTCGGTGTAACGCAAGAATTCATAACCTTCGCGCAGCTCGCTGATCACCGCCGGCGGCAGATAACCCTGCCCTTCCAGCGTGCTCAATACCTTTAATAGAGGACGCTGCTGCAGGCTCAGATCGCGCCCGCCGTGGATCAACTGGAAGGCCTGGGCGATGAACTCGACTTCACGGATGCCGCCGGAGCCCAGCTTGATGTTGTCGGCCATGCCTTTGCGCCGCACTTCCTGCTGGATCAGCTGCTTCATGGTGCGCAGCGCTTCGATCGCCGAGAAGTCCAGATAACGCCGGTAGACGAACGGCCGCAGCATGTCGAGCAATTGCGCGCCGGCCGTTTGATCGCCGGCCACCACCCGCGCCTTGATCATCGCATAGCGTTCCCAGTCGCGGCCCTGATCCTGGTAATACTGCTCCAGCGCATTGAAGCTCAGCACCAGCGCGCCGGACGAACCGTAGGGACGCAGGCGCATGTCGACGCGGAACACGAAGCCGTCGACGGTCATCGGATCAAGGGCCTTGATCAGGCGCTGGCCGAGACGGATGAAGAATTCCTGGTTATCCAACGCACGTTTCACCCCAACGGTTTCGCCGCCCTCGGGGTAGGCGAAGATCAGGTCGATGTCCGAGGACAGGTTCAGCTCCACCGCGCCGAGCTTGCCCATGCCGAGGATGACCATCTGCTGCGGCAGACCGCTGCGCCGCCCGGTCGGCGTACCGAACTGTTGGCAATGGCGGCTGTACAGCCATTGGTAGGCCTGATCGATGGTGGCGTCGGCCATGTCGGAGAGATCGCGGCAGGTCTGCACCAGATCGGCTTGGCGATTGAGATCACGCCAGATGATTCGCACTTGATGGCGGGCTCGCTGGCGACGCAGGACGCGACCGAGTTCGTCTTCGCTTTGCGCGGTATTCACCGCGGCGGCAATCTGCGCGCACAATTCACCCGGCGCGAACGCCCGGTCGAGCTCACCGGACTGCACCAGCGACAGCAACATCAAAGGGTCACGAACGCTCTGTTCAATGACAAAATCGCTGGCGGCGGTAACGCGGGCGAATTGCGCCCAGCGTTCCGGGGTCCAGTTGGCGAAGCGGTGATCGTCTTCCAGCGCGGCGACGACCGTACGGAACGACTGCTCGGATCGAGTGACCAACGGCAAGAGAATGGCGGGCAGTTCGGCAAGCGCGGGCAGGGTCATGGTCTATCCTTGATCGGCGTGTAAAGGGCCGCTTGTAGTGTTTGATGAAAACCCGCTACGTGAAGGACTGTCGAACAAAAGTTAGAAATAGCTGAAATTTGTTCTTCTTTGGCATCCAGCATCAAAGTTTCACCTTTTACGGATGGTATTCGACCAACCTTAACGATTATTCTCACAACGCAGTCGGAGGCCACAAGCCTTTCCGCTGTAGTTTTACTACTCGTCTATACATCCCAAAGGCTGAAATGCGCGAAGATTTGTAGTAAAACTACACGCCGCCGGAACAACCTGTCGGCAATCCAAGAATTTTAAATCGTCTGCCCACAAGGCCAGTCGCAAACTCAGGCAACCGATTCTGGAAGCCTTTCCGCCCTGGAGCAAGCCATGCAAGACCTCGATCCCGTCGAAACCCAGGAATGGCTGGACGCCCTGGAATCGGTTCTCGACAAAGAAGGCGAAGACCGTGCTCACTATCTGATGACCCGTATGGGCGAACTCGCGACCCGCAGCGGCTCGCAGCTCCCTTACGCCATCACCACGCCTTACCGCAACACGATCCCCGTTACCCACGAAGCACGCATGCCTGGCGACCTGTTCATGGAACGCCGCATTCGCTCGCTGGTACGCTGGAACGCGATGGCCATGGTAATGCGTACGAACCTGAAAGATTCTGACCTGGGTGGTCACATCTCCAGCTTCGCCTCCAGTGCGACCCTGTATGACATCGGCTTCAACTACTTCTTCCAGGCCCCGACCGACGAACACGGCGGTGACCTGATCTATTTCCAGGGCCACACCTCGCCAGGCGTTTACGCCCGCGCGTTCATGGAAGGCCGCATCACCGAAGACCAGATGAACAACTTCCGCCAGGAAGTCGACGGTCAGGGCCTGTCGTCCTACCCGCACCCTTGGCTGATGCCTGATTTCTGGCAGTTCCCGACCGTATCCATGGGCCTGGGCCCGATCCAGGCGATCTATCAGGCGCGCTTCATGAAGTACCTGGAGCACCGCGGTTTCATCCAGCCGGGCAAACAGAAAGTCTGGTGCTTCCTGGGTGACGGCGAGTGCGACGAGCCGGAATCCCTGGGCGCGATCTCCCTGGCCGGCCGCGAGAAGCTGGACAACCTGATCTTCGTCATCAACTGCAACCTGCAGCGCCTCGACGGCCCGGTTCGCGGCAACGGCAAGATCATCCAGGAACTCGAAGGCGTGTTCCGCGGTGCACAGTGGAACGTGACCAAAGTCATTTGGGGCCGTTTCTGGGATCCGCTGCTGGCCAAAGACGTCGACGGCATCCTGCAACGCCGCATGGACGAAGTCATCGACGGCGAGTACCAGAACTACAAAGCCAAAGACGGCGCGTTCGTTCGCGAGCACTTCTTCAACACGCCTGAACTCAAGGCGATGGTTGCCGATCTGTCCGACGACGAGATCTGGAAACTCAACCGTGGCGGCCACGACCCGTACAAGGTCTACGCGGCGTACCACGAAGCGGTCAACCACAAAGAACAACCGACCGTCATCCTGGCCAAGACCATCAAGGGTTATGGCACCGGTGCCGGCGAAGCGAAAAACACTGCGCACAACACCAAGAAAGTCGACGTCGACAGCCTGAAGTTGTTCCGCGATCGTTTCGACATCCCGGTCAAGGACGAAGAGCTGGAGAACCTGCCGTTCTTCAAGCCAGAACCAAACAGCGCCGAAGCCCGTTATCTGGCGGAGCGTCGCGCCGCACTGGGCGGTTTCGTGCCACAGCGCCGCGCGCAAAGCTTCAGCGTGCCGACCCCGGATCTGGACACCCTGAAAGCCATCCTCGATGGCTCGGGCGACCGTGAGATCTCCACCACCATGGCTTTCGTGCGGATCCTCGCGCAACTGGTCAAGGACAAGGAAATCGGCCCGCGCATCGTTCCGATCATCCCGGACGAAGCCCGTACCTTCGGTATGGAAGGCATGTTCCGTCAGCTGGGCATCTACTCCTCCGTCGGCCAGCTCTACGAGCCAGTCGATAAAGACCAGGTGATGTTCTACAAGGAAGACCAGAAAGGTCAGATCCTTGAAGAAGGCATCAACGAAGCAGGTGCCATGAGCTCGTTCATCGCTGCCGGTACTTCGTACTCCAGCCACAACCAGCCGATGCTGCCGTTCTACATCTTCTACTCGATGTTCGGTTTCCAGCGTATCGGTGACCTGGCCTGGGCCGCTGGCGACAGCCGTACCCGTGGCTTCCTGATCGGCGGCACCGCCGGTCGTACCACCCTGAACGGTGAAGGTCTGCAACACGAAGACGGTCACAGCCACCTGCTGGCCGCGACCATCCCGAACTGCCGCACCTACGATCCGACCTACGGCTACGAGCTGGCGGTGATCATTCAGGACGGCATGAAGAAGATGACCGAAGAGCAACAGGACATCTTCTACTACATCACCGTGATGAACGAGTCGTACCAGCAGCCAGCCATGCCGGCCGGTGCCGAAGAAGGCATCAAGAAGGGCATGTACCTGCTCGAAGAAGACACCCGCGATGCGGCGCACCACGTTCAGCTGATGGGCTCCGGCACCATCCTGCGTGAAGTCCGTGAAGCGGCGAAGATTCTGCGTGAAGAGTTCAACATCGGCGCCGACGTGTGGAGCGTCACCAGCTTCAACGAACTGCGTCGCGACGGTCTGGCTGTAGAGCGCAGCAACCGTCTCAAGCCTGGCCAGAAGCCTAAGCTGAGCTACGTCGAAGAGTGCCTGAGCGGCCGTAAAGGTCCGGTCATCGCCTCTACCGACTACATGAAACTGTTCGCCGAGCAGATCCGTCAGTGGGTACCGTCCAAGGAATTCAAGGTCCTGGGCACCGACGGTTTCGGCCGCAGCGACAGCCGCAAGAAACTGCGTCATTTCTTCGAAGTCGACCGTCATTTCGTGGTGTTGGCAGCCCTGGAAGCACTGGCTGACCGTGGTGATATCGAACCTAAAGTGGTGGCCGAGGCCATCGTCAAGTTCGGCATCGACCCGGAAAAACGCAACCCACTGGACTGCTGAGGAGACATTTTGTGAGCGAACTCATTCGCGTACCTGACATCGGCAGCGGTGAAGGTGAAGTAATTGAACTGTTTGTGAAGGTCGGCGACCGCATCGAAGCCGACCAGAGCATCCTGACCCTGGAATCGGACAAGGCCAGCATGGAAGTGCCGGCCCCGAAAGCCGGCGTGATCAAGAGCCTGAAAGTGAAGCTGGGCGACCGCCTGAAAGAAGGCGACGAACTGCTTGAGCTGGAAGTCGAGGGTGCCGCGCAAGCGGCCCCTGCTCCGGCTGCTGCTCCTGCCGCCAAGGCTGAAGCTGCTCCGGCAGCCGCTCCTGCACCGGCTGCGCCAGCCGCTGCGCCTGCTGCCGCTTCGGTTCAGCAAGTGCACGTGCCGGACATCGGTTCGTCGGGCAAGGCCCAGATCATCGAGATCCAGGTCAAGGTTGGCGACAGCGTCGAGGCTGATCAGTCGCTGATCACCCTGGAATCCGACAAGGCCAGCATGGAAATCCCGTCGCCTGCCGCTGGCGTGGTCAAGGCCATCAGCGTCAAGCTCAACGACGAAGTCGGCACTGGCGACCTGATTCTGGATCTGCAAGTGGCGGGTGCTGCGGCCCCTGCTGCTGCCGCTCCGGCTCAGGCGGCTGCACCAGCCGCTGCCCCTGCACCGGCTCCTGCGGCAGCCCCGGCTGCTCCAGTGGCCGACAGCGTTCAGGACATCCACGTGCCGGACATCGGTTCGGCTGGCAAGGCCAAGATCATCGAAGTGCTGGTCAAGGCTGGTGACAGCGTTGAAGCCGACCAGTCGCTGATCACCCTCGAGTCCGACAAGGCGAGCATGGAAATTCCATCACCTGCCGCTGGCGTGGTGGAAAGCGTTTCGATCAAGCTGGACGACGAAGTCGGCACCGGCGACCTGATCCTCAAGCTGAAAGTCAAAGGCGCGGCCCCTGCGGCTGCTCCGGCTCCAGCTGCCGCTGCCGCACCGAGCGCTCCAGCGCCGGCCGCCGCTGCTCCGGCCGCCGCGCCTGCTGCTGCCGCTCCGGTTGCTGCGCCTGCCAAGCCGGGCGCGAAAGTTCACGCCGGTCCCGCCGTGCGTCAACTGGCCCGCGAGTTCGGCGTCGAGCTGAGCGCTGTTGGCGCCAGCGGTCCGCACGGTCGCATCCTCAAGGAAGACGTACAGGTTTACGTCAAGGCGATGATGCAGAAGGCCAAGGAAGCGCCAGCTGCTGCAGCGGGCGCAACCGGTGGCGCGGGCATCCCGCCGATCCCGGTCGTGGACTTCAGCCGCTTCGGTGAAATCGAAGAAGTGCCGATGACCCGCCTGATGCAGGTCGGCGCGGCCAACCTGCACCGCAGCTGGCTGAACGTGCCACACGTGACGCAATTCGACTCGGCGGACATCACCGAGCTGGAAGCCTTCCGTGTCGCGCAGAAAGCCGTTGCCGAGAAG
Organism: Pseudomonas sp. Eth.TT006; assembly: GCF_054456575.1. NCBI lineage: Bacteria > Pseudomonadati > Pseudomonadota > Gammaproteobacteria > Pseudomonadales > Pseudomonadaceae > Pseudomonas > Pseudomonas sp. Eth.TT006. Next base: position 96,179 of record NZ_JBTJEN010000017.1, read on the forward strand.
GCTGGCGTCAAGCTGACCATCCTGCCGCTGCTGCTCAAGACCTGCGCGCACCTGCTCAAGGAGCTGCCGGACTTCAACAGTTCGCTGGCCCCGAGCGGCAAGGCAATCATCCGCAAGAAGTACGTCAACATCGGTTTCGCGGTCGACACCCCGGATGGCCTGCTGGTACCGGTCATCAAGAACGTCGACCAGAAGAGCCTGCTGCAACTCGCCGCAGAAGCCGCTTCGCTGGCTGAAAAAGCCCGCACCAAGAAGCTGTCTTCGGACGAGATGCAGGGCGCCTGCTTCACCATTTCCAGCCTCGGTCACATTGGCGGCACCGGCTTCACGCCGATCGTCAACGCGCCGGAAGTGGCGATCCTCGGTGTTTCCAAGGCAACCATCCAGCCAGTCTGGGACGGCAAAGCCTTCCAGCCGAAGCTGATGCTGCCACTGTCGCTGTCCTACGATCACCGTGTGATCAACGGGGCTGCCGCTGCACGCTTCACCCAGCGTCTGGGCAGCCTGTTGGGCGACATCCGCACCATTCTGCTGTAACCCCGATCGGCCCTCCCATGCGGGAGGGCCGATTGCGTTTCACGTTTTCGAGCGCCACACGCTCGTACCTCAACCCCGTCACTTTGACGGGGCTTTTTTTTCCTGAAGAAAACAGCACCGCCCCTTCCTACGTGTTCGGCTGACTTGAGCTACGAACCCAGTCCACTTCGCCTCGATATTTTTTGCCAGCAGGCAACTAACCTTTGCCCCTCCAGTTAATAGCAAGCACTTCTACTTTATTTACTGACATCAACTTACTCGAATGGATTCGACTATGTTCAAGCCAACTATTGGCCCAATCATCGGCCACACGACCACTAACCACGCGCGAATATTTATTCGCGCGGACCGCCAAGACAACACGTCGGTATTTGCCGCCATTCGTTATCGGGTGTCCGGCACACGACAATGGTCGAACGGCACTTTTGCCGAACTCGATATATCGCACGACATGAGCACTGTGTTTGCACTCAACAACTTGAACAGCGACACCGAATATGAATACCAGACAGGCTGGTTCAGCCCGATGAATCCAGTGCATAACGTGGATAGCGTGGCCGAACTGCCGCTGCAATGGCCCCGGGAAATCCATCGCCTGCGCACCCGCTCCAGTAAAGCACTGCAACCTCGCGCCTATATCGTCGGCTCTTGCCGTTATTTGCGCATGACCGCCGGCATCCCGTCACTGCCGCACCTCGGTGACCGGATCTTCGCGTCCATCAATCAGTTGATTGAAGGCGCACAACCGCCAATCAGTGCGACACTGATGACCGGAGATCAGATTTATGTCGATGACCTTAATCTGATTGCACCCGACCGTGAATATAAGGAAATCCTCAGCAAGTACCGTGCGGCGTTCTCCCAACCCAACATTCAGCGACTGATGGCCGGCACCTCCACTTACATGATCCTTGATGATCATGAAATCGAAGACAACTGGCCGGCGAACGCCGGAAAGTCTGATCATGCGTTATACCGAAACGCCATGGCAGCTTATGAGATCTATCAGGTCAGCCACAGTCCGGCGCATGAACTGACAACTAACAATGAAATTAACCGGGCAAAACTCGAGCACTACTGGTATCAATTCAGCGACGGCGATATCGAGTGGTTCGTGACCGACAGTCGCACTCGACGCAACCTGTCAGCCGATGATCGCCGCATACTCGACGAGGCGCAGGAACAGGCGCTGCTGCAATGGCTGATCAACAGCCCGGCGCGGGTCAAATTCGTGGTCACCAGCGTGATGTTTTACCCGGACCGCAAACTGCTTGGCGACGACGCCTGGAAGGCTTTCCCCGAACAGCGCCTGCGCCTGCTGGAAACCATCCGCACCCAGCGGATCAAGAATGTCGTATTTGTCTCGGGTGACGTGCACGGCTCGCTGACCGCGCGTCTGACCCACAGCGAAGATCCGGACTTCGAAGTCCACACCATCGTCTCCTCACCGTTTTACAACAGCAAGCTGCTGCCCTACGCCAAAGCTTCGACATTTATCCTCGATCAACCGCTGGCGCGTACGGCAGCCGGCGACTACCGGCATGAACTCACCAGCACGGTGGTCAGCGAAGACAACTTCGCTCACTTGGTGGTCGCGACTGATCAGATTTTGATCAACTACCATGATCGGGATGGCAAGCAGCTGCAATCGATCGGTATCAAATTGCGCTGAAGCCTTGAAAGATCGCAGCCCTCTACAGGGTGATGCGCCCTGTAGGAGCTGCCGCAGGCTGCGATCTTTTGCTCTTTTACAGGACAGACTGGAGAAATGCCCAAAGCGGCCGACACATTCTTATAGCACTTGGCCTTCATCTCTCTTGTCAGTCGGTGCTGCAATGATGCAACCTTGCCGCAGGCAACAGTAAAGAGGGCGAGAGCCCGGCGCGTTCAGCATATTTCCAAGCGAGTTCCTTCATGAAGAGCCAACCCGATGCCGCCAGCCGTATGGCGGCCGAGGTAGTGACGCAGTTGCCTGTGCCCTCGCGGCTCGGCATGCTGCGTTTCGAGCGCTTGAATGAGGCCAGTTGGGCGATGCTGTTCCTCGATCCCAATTGCGAGCGCCAGTTCGGCCTGCCAGCCGTCGAACTCTGCGCCCTGGTCGGTTCACCCTATGCCAGCCTGATGGAGCCCGAAGCGCGCTATCAACTGCATGACGCGATCCAGCAGCAACTGCGCGACAGCCCGCATTATCTGGTGCGCTATACCTTGCACACCGCCGCTGGCGAATTAAGCATCCTCGAACTCGGCGAAGCCTACAAACAGCACAATCGGCATCTGTTGCGCGGCTATCTGCTGGCCGTTGATGACGTGTTCGACGAAGCGCCGACGCTGCCGTCGGTCGACCTGGAAACACAGAATTCCCGCCTGCAGATCGCCCTGGAACTCAATCAGCGCGCCCAGCAGGAGCAACTGCAGCACCTTGAGCGAGTGCGCGCGCAACAGGATCTGATCCTGTTGCTGGCCCGTCAGCGCTACAGCAGCCACAACTCGCTGCAGGAAGCCGCCGAGCTGATCACCCGCTGCGCCTGCGACATCTATGAAATCGACTGCGCCAGCCTGTGGAACCTTGAAGGCAACCTGCTGGTGCCGATTTCTTCGTATCACCGCGCGACCCAGGAATACCTCCTGCCCGAGCCGATCGACATCAGCGCCTTCCCCGACTACATGGAGGCCCTGCACGGCAGCCGCGCCATTGACGCGCACAACGCCACGCGCGATCCGCGCACCCGCGAGATGGCCGAGGCCCTGCGCCCGCGCGACGTCAACGCGATGCTCGACGCCAGTATCCGCGTCGACGGCCAGGTGGTCGGCGTGCTCTGTCTGGAGCAGAGCGGCGTGACCCGCGCCTGGCAGTCCGATGAGATCGCCTTCGCCGGGGAACTGGCGGATCAGTTCGCCCAGGTCATCAACAACCACAATCGCCGCACCGCCACCAGCGCCCTGCATCTGTTCCAGCGTGCGGTCGAACAAAGCGCCAACGCCTTTCTGCTGGTCAACTGCGACGGCGTGGTCGAGTACGTCAACCCGAGCTTCACCGCGATCACCCAATACACCACCGAGGAAGTCCACGGCCAGCGTCTGTCAGAGCTGCCGGCCCTGGAAAACCTTAGCGAGCTGCTGTTCGACGCGCCCTCGGCGCTGGCCAAGAGCAACAGCTGGCAAGGCGAATTCAAGAGCCGGCGCAAAAACCTCGAACCGTACTGGGGCCAGTTGTCGATCTCCAAGGTGTATGGCGACAACCGCGAGCTGACGCACTACATCGGCATCTACGAAGACATCACCCAGACCAAACTGGCGCAGCAGCGCATCGAGCGTCTGGCGTACACCGACAACCTGACCAACCTCGGCAACCGCCCGGCGTTTATCCGCAACCTGGATGAACGTTTCGCCCGCGATAGCGATACGCCGATCAGCCTGTTACTGGTGGACATCGACAACTTCAAGCGGATCAACGACAGCCTTGGTCACCAGACCGGCGACAAACTGTTGATCAGCCTCGCCCGGCGTCTGCGCAACAGCCTCAGCCCGAGCGGCAGCCTGGCGCGGTTCGCCAGTAACGAATTCGCCGTGCTGCTCGACGACACCGATCTGGCCACCGGTCAGCAGATCGCCAACCAGTTGCTGGCGACCCTCGACAAACCGATGTTCGTCGACAACCAGTTGATCAGCGTCACCGGCTCCGTGGGTCTGGCCTGCGCGCCGTTGCACGGGCGCGACCCGCAAACCCTGATGCGCAACGCCGGTCTGGCTCTGCACAAGGCCAAGGCCAACGGCAAACATCAGGTGCAAGTGTTTACCGAGGCGCTGAACGCCGAGGCCAGCTACAAGCTGTTCGTCGAGAACAATCTGCGCCGTGCCCTGACCCAGAACGAGCTGGACGTGTTTTACCAGCCCAAGCTGTGCCTGCGCAGCGGTCGCCTGCTGGGCATGGAGGCGTTGCTGCGCTGGAATCATCCGGAGCGCGGCATGATCCGCCCGGACCAGTTCATCAGCGTCGCCGAAGAGACCGGTCTGATCATCCCGATCGGCAAGTGGATCGCTCGTCAGGCCTGCCGCATGAGCAAGGCCCTGACCGCCGCCGGCATGGGCAATCTGCAAGTGGCGATCAACCTCTCGCCCAAGCAGTTCTCCGACCCGGACCTGGTCGCCTCGATCGCCAACATCCTCAAGGAAGAAGCGCTGCCGGCCAATCTGCTGGAGCTGGAGCTGACCGAAGGCCTGTTGCTGGAAGCCACCGAAGACACGCACTTGCAGCTTGACCAGCTCAAGCGCCTGGGCCTGACCCTGGCCATGGACGACTTCGGCACCGGCTACTCGTCGCTCAGCTACCTGAAGAAATTCCCGATCGACATCATCAAGATCGATCGCAGCTTCATCCACGAAATCCCCGACAACCAGGACGACATGGAAATCACCTCGGCGGTGATTGCCATGGCGCACAACCTCAAGCTCAAGGTCGTGGCCGAAGGCATCGAAACCGCCGAGCAACTGGCGTTTCTGCGCCGTCACCGTTGCGACGTCGGCCAGGGCTACCTGTTCGACCGGCCGATCCCCGGCGCCGAGCTGATCCAGGCGCTCAAGCGCTACCCGCGCGGCCCGCTCTGCCTCTAGACCCGCTACCCCATTCTCGCCATAACATGCCCCCCTGTAGGAGCTGCCGAAGGCTGCGATCTTTTGATCTTGTTTTTAAAAAGCAAAATCAAAAGATCGCAGCCTTCGGCAGTTCCTACATTGGGTAGTGATTAACCGGGCATCATTGGGCACACTGACGGTCTGACTTTTTACATCCCATCCTGACTGAGAGGAACGATCATGGTTCTGCGCTCGGAAATTCTGGTGAACAAAAACGTGCTACCGACCAAAGACCAAGCCCTGCCCGGCCGCGAAACCCCGATGGCTCTGCCTGAAAAGCATTTTGTCTTCGAAGAAACCCCGCTGCTCGGCCCGTTTTTCCAGGACGTCGATTTCGCGATTTTTGGCCTGGGCTGCTTCTGGGGCGCCGAACGGCGCTTCTGGCAGCGTGAAGGCGTGGTCAGCACCGTGGTTGGCTACGCCGGCGGCTACACGCCGAACCCGACCTATGAAGAAGTCTGCTCGGGCCTGACCGGGCACGCCGAAGTGGTGCTGGTGGTGTATGACAAGGCCAAGGTCAGCTACGAAGAGCTGCTGGCGATGTTCTGGGAATTGCACAACCCGACGCAGGGCATGCGCCAGGGCAACGACATCGGCACCCAGTACCGCTCGGTGATCTACGCAACCACACCGGAGCAACTGGACGCGGCGCTGAAGAGCAAAGCGCTGTATCAGGCAGAGCTGGCGAAGGCCGGCCTGGGCGAAATCAGCACCGAGATCGAACAGGCACCGACCGTGTACTTCGCTGAGGCGTATCACCAGCAGTATCTGGCGAAAAACCCGGAAGGCTACTGCGGGATTGGCGGCACCGGGGTGTGCATGCCACCGAGCCTGGCGGGTAACTAAAGCTTAGAAGCTTCGCGAGCAAGCCCGCTCTCACAGGGTAACGCGCCATTTTTGAGTTCGGCGCTAAACCTGTGGGAGCGGGCTTGCCCGCGAAGGCGTCCGTTCAGACGCCATCAAAGCAACTGATCAGCTCTCGGCGATCAACCAATCCATCTGCCACCCACCCTGGGTCTGCCCAAGTTTCTTCGACAGCCACGGCAGCAGCTCACGCAATTCTTCCTCCAGCCCCCACGGCGGATTGGCAATCGCCATTCCCGAGCCATTCAGGCTGTTCGGCGTGTCCAGCGGATGCACCAGCAACTCCACGCGCAACAACTTCGGCGCGCCGGTACCGGCCAGGTCCTGATAGAAACGACGCAGCGCACGCTGGTCCTTCACCGGGTACCAGATCGCCGCCACGGTCTGGCGCATGCGGCCGATCGCCTCTTTCATCGACGCCGCGCAGCGCTGCATCTCGTCAAGCTGTTCGAATGGCGGATCGATCAACATCACCGCACGCTTCTCCTGCACCGGCAACATCGCCCGCGCCACATGCCAGCCCTCGCCCAGATGGACTTTGACCCGGCGATCACCGGCCATGTTGTCCTTGAGCAGCACACCATCTTCCGGGTGTTTCTCGTTGAGCATCACCCGATCCTGCGGCCGGGTCAGACGCCGCGCCAGCTCCGGCGAACCCGGGTAATAGCGCAACTGGCCATCCGGGTTCATCTCGTGCAGAACCTTCATGTAGTCGGCGGTCAACGCCGGCAGATCCGGCTGAGCCCACAAGCGCGCGATGCCTTCCAAGTACTCGCCCGTACGATTGGCCTGATCGCCCTGCAGGTCATACAGGCCAATGCCGGCGTGCGTGTCGAGATAGGCAAACGGCTGCTCCTTGCGCGACATCAGGGCGATGAGGCGGGTCAAAGTCAGGTGTTTGAACACATCGGCATGATTGCCGGCATGGAAGGCGTGACGATAATTCATGGCTGCTCCTGCGACGGCCGTGAAGTTTACCTTTTACCGCGCGGCAAGTCAGGGGTTGGCGGCTGAGCGGCCGTCTTGCCCGCCAAGATCTGGCCCCATACCTGTGGCGAGGGGATTTATCCCCGATGGGCTGCGAAGCGGCCCCCGATTCTGCTGACGCGGTGTGACTGCCGCATCGCGATGACAGGGCTTAGGGCCGCTTCGCTGCCCATCGGGGATAAATCCCCTCGCCACAGGTCATTTATCTCGCTTAACTGGCAGGTAAACGCCTATGCGGCCTACGAGCAGACACCGTCGATCAGCAAGCACTCGAATAACAATGTGGTTTTTTATGGCTGCCTGGAGGTCTACAACTCAGAAGCTTTCGACAGTTTTATCAAGACTCAGGATCGGTACATCGCAGACTGACTGCAACCGCCATAACGTCAAAGATCGCAGCCTGCAGCAGCTCCTACACGGGATCATCTGTAGGAGCTGCCGCAGGCGGCGATCTTTTGATCTTTCTGAGGACGGCATGATGCCCAAGCGTCCCGCGATCACTTGCAGCGCATCACTGCCATCACGCCCGAATATCACTCCGTCTCTGCCAGCAAATACTCCACCAGCGCCGCTTGCGACGATTCTTCCGACGCCGCCAGCAGAAAAAGCTGCCTGACCTTGCAACGCAAAACCGGCCCGGGAAAACCTTCAAACAGCACCGGATGCTCCTCGCTCAGCCACTGCAGAGCATTGCCGACGCGGACATCATCTCCTGCCGCAGCCAACACCGATTCCGGCACCTTCCACCATGGAAACACCCGTCCCGAAACCTGCGCCCTGCCGCCGATATCCACAGCCTGACCATTGATCAACCCGCGTGAAATCACCGGCATCAACTGCGCCGGATCCACATCATCCGACTGCAGGATCGGCAACAAAAACCGCCCATCCCAGAAGCGAAAAAACACCGCTTTGCCATCGGGCACCAGCACCTGCGTCAGGCTGCGAAAATGTTCGACCAGCACTTCAAGTTTCGCCGAGGACACCGCCAGCCAACCCCAATCGCGAGACGCGGTGTTCGCCACCCAATCAAGAAACTCACCGTCAGCCGCGACCATTCCCACAAAGGGCATTACCGCGTCCCACTCGGCGTAGATCGTATCCGCCCAGATCGGGCTCGACGTATCCAGCGGCGGCCTGGCATCGCTAGCGTTACCGAAAATAGCGAACAGCTGCTCCGAAGGTTTCAGCGGTTCACGCGCCAGCCACTCTGCTGGAAGTAAAAACTCAGGCGGCACAGACACCGTCCTTGCAGCGCTCGCATTCTTCGCAGAACGGTGCATCACCCTTGAAGCTCATGATTTGTGCAGCGGTGAGCATGGCTGCCGGCGCTGCTGCGAGTTTGGCGGGCAACCCCGGCACGCTCGGCGCCGCGCTCATGGCCGCCATCGGCGCACCACCGACCTGGATCGGCACGCTGCTGAAGATGCCGCCGGGGCCAATGTTGATCCACTGTCCGCCGGCCTGAATCGTCACACTCGCGCCGCCGTCGATCACCACTTGCTGGCCGGCACTGACATGAAATTGCGCGCTGGCGCTGGTGGCCTGACTGCTCACCCGAATGTGTCGATCACCAACCACGGTCAAATGGTCGTCCTGCTTCACTTCGGTCTGACGCAGGCCGTGGGTGATGCGCTGTTCGTCGGCCTTCAGCTCATGCCTGGCGGTGCCCGTGACCAGGATGCTGCGCTGGTTGTCGACCTGCACCTGCTGGTCGTGCAATACATGCTGGGTCCAGTTGCGCTGGGCGCGCAGGTAAATTTCTTCGGCGCCTTTTTTGTCCTCGATGCGCAGTTCGTTGTAACCGCCGCCACCGGGGCTGCTCTGGCTGCGGAAGACGCTGCGGGTCTGTTCGGCCGGCAGGTCCAGCGGCACCGGGTTCGCCGCATTCGGCAGGCAGCCCATGACCAGCGGCTTGTCAGCATCGGCGTCGATAAAGCCGACCAGCACTTCCATGCCGATCCGCGGGATCAGCACACTGCCGTAATGCTCATGCGCCCAGCCCGTCGCCACGCGCAGCCAGCAACTGGAATGCTCATTCAACTCGCCGTCGCGATCCCAAGCCAGTTGCACCTTGACCCGCCCGTACTCGTCGCAGTGGATTTCCGTATCTTTCGGCCCGGTAACGACCGCAGGTTGATAGCCGAGCATCCGTGGTTTTTCCGGGCCGAGGGCCGGGCGGAAGAACACGTCCCACGGCGTGGCGCGAAAGGTATTACGGTAGCCCTGGAATGTTTCCCCATCACTGGTCACCGATTCCTCCAGCACTTGCGGCTGCCGCCCACGGTGTTCGATGGCAGTGAGCAGCCACAGGTCATTCCAGTCGTTGCGCGGGTGGCCGCTCAGTTGCAGGAAATGTCCGCACACCAGGGCAGATTCATCGCTGGCGCCTTCTGCCTGACGGTAGTCGGCGACATGGCGTTCAAGCGCACGCAGGGCCAGATGTTTGCCGGTTTCACGATCGCTGAATTGACCGGGGAAGTGATAATCCTCCAGCACCGGGCGCTGTTCGCTGTCACTACGGCTTTGCAGCTGCAAGTGCGGCTTTTCAAAGTTGTAGTCGCGCCGAGTCACCACGCTGGTACGGGTTTGCACCCGGACATTGAAGCGCTGGATGGCCGGCGCGCCAGCCGACATGCCGCTGCCCGGCAGATACAGCGTCGACATGGGCAGACGTGGAAACACCGTTTGATCATCACCAAACACCAGCACATGCCCCTCGGGACTGTGTCGAAAGTGGTAGTGAATGCCGACCTCGGCACACAGGCGCTGGATGAACGCCAGATCGCTCTCGGCGTATTGCACGCAATATTCACGCACCGGGTAATCGCTGCCGAGGCGAAACTCGAAGGCATCGCGCAGGATCGCGTGATCCTTGAGGATCCGCGCGACGATCTGCGGCACGGTTTGCTGCTGAAAGATCCGCTGATTGATGCGATGGCCGAGGTACGTCAGACGCGGTACCAGGCTCAAGTGATAGCGCGTCAGACGTTTCCCGGAGTCGCCCTGCCCGACCTGATAGATCTGACCGTGGACACCGGAACCGTCCGCATCGAAACTCAGAAACGCCTGACGGTGCAGCAGGCTTTCGAGGTCCAGATCCGGCCGTTCACTGACCAGTTCCAGCTCGAAACGAAAGGGTTGGCTGATGGCTTCCTTGCCCGTGAACTCAAGGACCTTGAGGTCAATCTGGGCGCCTTCGAGGGTCAACGTGAAACGCGGTTGATTGGCAGGCGCGAACATCCGATGTGTCTCTGCAGAATGGGGGCGGGCGATTCTGCATGAGGGGCAAGGGGGGTTGGGTGGGTGACGGGAAAATCAGATTTTCCCTACTTTTTCTGTCGAAAAAGCCTGCGGATATCGAAGCATCCGGCTACAGACATATCCCTCAAACACAGTGCAGAACCTGTGGGAGCTGGCTTGCCAGCGATGAGGTCGGCACATTCAACCTATTGCTGACTGACACACCGCTATCGCTGGCAAGCCAGCTCCCACAGGATCCTCCAATGTCCTTGAGAAATCACGGGCACAAAAAAACGGCCGATCTCCTGTAGGAAACGGGCCGTTCTCTTGTGAGCCTAAGCTCAGCGCATCACTTGTTCAGGTGAAAATCTTTTTCCGCCGCTTCGAAGCGCTGCACCATGCCAGTGGTCGGCGAGCCGAGCTTGCTGACGATGTAGATCGCCAGGCTGGCGAAAATGAATCCCGGGATGATTTCGTACAGACCCAGCAGTTCGAAATGCTTCCACACCACCACGGTGATCGCGCCGACCAGAATGCCAGCCAGTGCACCGTTGCGGGTCATGTCCTTCCAGACCACGGAAATCAGTACCACCGGACCAAACGCGGCGCCGAAACCGGCCCAGGCGTAAGACACCAGGCCCAGTACGCGGTTTTCCGGGTTGGCGGCCAGTGCGATCGCGATCAACGCTACCAGCAGCACCATGGCGCGACCGACCCAGACCAGCTCCAGTTGCGAAGCGGATTTACGCAGGAAGGTTTTGTAGAAATCTTCGGTCAGGGCGCTGGAGCACACCAGCAACTGGCAGCTCAGGGTGCTCATGACGGCCGCCAGAATCGCCGACAACAGCACACCGGCAATCCACGGGTTGAAGAGGATTTTCGCCAGCTCGATGAACACTCGCTCGTGGTTCTCGGTCACGGGACCGGCCACTTCCGGGTGCGCCGAGAAGTAGGCAATACCGAAGAAGCCCACGGCCACAGTGCCACCCAGGCACAGGATCATCCAGGTCATGGAGATGCGACGCGCGTTGGCGATCGATTTCACCGAGTCCGCCGCCATGAACCGCGCGAGGATGTGCGGCTGACCGAAATAGCCCAGACCCCAGCCCATCAGCGAAATGATGCCGATGAAAGTGGTGCCTTTGAGCATGTCGAAGTTGCTTGGATCCTGCGCTTCGATAGCCAGGAACGTGGTATCAACGCCGCCAGTGGCCAGCAGGACGATGATCGGCGTGAGGATCAACGCAAAAATCATCAGCGTGGCTTGTACGGTGTCAGTCCAGCTCACCGCGAGAAAACCGCCGACGAAGGTGTAGGCAATCGTCGCCGCAGCACCGGCCCACAGCGCCGTCTCATAGGACATGCCGAAGGTGCTTTCGAACAAACGGGCGCCAGCGACGATGCCGGAAGCGCAGTAAATGGTGAAGAACACCAGAATCACGATTGCCGAAATGATCCGCAGCAGGCCGCTTTTGTCTTCGAAACGGCTGGAGAAGTAGTCCGGCAGGGTCAGGGCATCGCCATTGTGCTCGGTCTGCACGCGCAGACGGCCGGCGACGAACAGCCAGTTCAGGTAGGCGCCGACGATCAGGCCGATGGCGATCCAGCTTTCGGACAGACCGGACATGTAGATGGCGCCCGGCAGGCCCATCAACAGCCAGCCGCTCATGTCGGAAGCACCAGCGGACAGTGCGGTCACGACGCTGCCGAGGCTGCGGCCGCCAAGAATGTAGTCAGAAAGGTTGTTGGTGGAGCGATAGGCCATGAAGCCGATCAGCACCATTGCTGCGATGTAGATCACGAACGTGATCAGTGTTGGATTGCTTACGCTCATTAAGTTACGCCCTGGCTTTGTTTTTATGTTGCAGCGGTGATCCATCGCCGACAAACGACGACGTTTGGCAGACGAATGCGGTTCCCGCGCATTTAGGACTGATGTTTCCCCAGGAAAGCCACCAGCCGATGCCCCGGATATTCCCGGTTGCACCTTGGGCGCGAATGCTATGCAACAAAGCGAAAAAGGTGCAACCAGTTTCTGGCGATTAAGTTGCACCTAGTCGGATATAGCGAGAAATAAGGTTTTTTTGCTCCCTTTTAGCGCAGTCAGGGCGCTTCGCTAGAAGCAAAAGCACCAAGCAGGGGCGGCATGTCAGTGCCGGAAAATAATTCCTGACGAGCTGCTTATTATTCCGACAAAAAAAGGGTTGCACCCGGTTGCACCTCATCTGACGCCCGGCTAATCTTGCCGCCAGCTGATGCCACGCAACTGTGGCACCCATGAGGATAAAAATATGGCTACCACCACCCTTGGGGTCAAACTCGATGACCCGACCCGCGAGCGCCTGAAGGCTGCCGCGACCTCGATTGATCGCACACCGCACTGGCTGATCAAGCAGGCAATTTTCAATTACCTGGAAAAACTCGAGGGTGGTGCAACCCTGACCGAGCTGAACGGTTTGACCGCCAAGGATAGCGACGACGCCGGTGAGGTCCACACTGATCACGCTCACCAGTGCTTCCTTGAATTCGCCGAAAGTATCCTGCCGCAATCGGTGCTGCGCGCCTCGATCACCGCCGCTTACCGCCGCCCTGAGCCGGAAGTGGTGCCGATGCTGATCGAGCAGGCTCGCCTGCCGGCGCCGATGGCCGAAGCCACCAACAAACTTGCCGCGACCATTGCGGAAAAACTGCGTAACCAGAAAAGTGCCGGCGGACGTGCAGGCATTGTTCAGGGCCTGCTGCAGGAATTTTCCCTGTCGTCCCAGGAAGGCGTGGCGCTGATGTGCCTGGCCGAAGCGCTGCTGCGCATCCCGGACAAAGGCACTCGCGATGCGCTGATCCGCGACAAGATCAGCACCGGCAACTGGCAGCCACACCTGGGCAACAGCCCATCGCTGTTCGTCAACGCCGCGACCTGGGGTCTGCTGCTGACCGGCAAACTGGTCTCGACCCACAACGAAGCCGGCCTGACTTCATCGCTGAGCCGCATCATCGGCAAGAGCGGCGAGCCGATGATCCGCAAGGGCGTCGACATGGCCATGCGCCTGATGGGCGAGCAGTTCGTCACCGGCGAAACCATCGCCGAAGCGCTGGCCAACGCGAGCAAGTTCGAAGCCAAGGGCTTCCGTTATTCCTACGACATGCTCGGTGAAGCCGCACTGACCGAGCACGACGCACAGAAGTACCTGGCGTCGTACGAACAGGCCATTCACTCCATCGGTAAAGCCTCCCACGGCCGTGGGATTTATGAAGGCCCGGGCATTTCCATCAAGCTCTCGGCATTGCACCCGCGCTACAGCCGTGCGCAGTACGAGCGAGTGATGGACGAGCTGTACCCGCGCCTGCTGTCGTTGACCCTGCTGGCCAAGCAATACGACATCGGCCTGAACATCGACGCCGAAGAGGCCGACCGTCTCGAACTGTCGCTGGATCTGCTCGAGCGCCTTTGCTTCGAACCACAACTGACGGGCTGGAACGGTATCGGCTTCGTGATCCAGGCCTACCAGAAGCGTTGCCCGTACGTGATCGACTACGTGATCGACCTGGCGCGTCGCAGCCGTCATCGCCTGATGATCCGTCTGGTGAAAGGCGCGTACTGGGACAGCGAAATCAAACGCGCTCAGGTCGAAGGTCTGGAAGGCTATCCGGTCTACACCCGCAAGGTGTACACCGACGTTTCCTACATTGCCTGCGCACGCAAACTGCTGTCGGTGCCGGAAGTCATCTACCCGCAGTTCGCCACGCACAACGCCCACACCCTGTCGGCCATTTACCACATTGCCGGTCAGAACTATTACCCGGGCCAGTACGAATTCCAGTGCCTGCACGGCATGGGCGAACCGCTCTACGAGCAGGTTGTCGGCAAAGTCGCTGAAGGCAAGTTGAATCGTCCGTGCCGCGTGTACGCACCGGTCGGCACCCACGAAACCCTGCTGGCATACCTCGTGCGGCGTCTGCTGGAAAACGGCGCGAACACCTCGTTCGTCAACCGCATCGCCGACCAATCGATTTCGATTCAAGAACTGGTCGCCGATCCGGTGGCACAGATCGAGCAGATGGCCACCGTGGAAGGTGGGTTCGGCCTGCCGCATCCGCGCATTCCGCTGCCGCGTGACCTGTACGGCGCCGAGCGCGCCAACTCCGCCGGCATCGACATGGCCAACGAACATCGTCTGGCTTCGCTGTCCTGCGCCCTGCTCGCCACCGCGCACAACCACTGGAAAGCCGCGCCGATGCTCGGTTGCGCTTCGAGCAACGAAGTGCCAACGCCAGTGCTGAACCCGGCGGATCACCGCGATGTGGTCGGCCACGTGCAGGAAGCCACCGTCGAAGACGTCGACAATGCGATCCAGTGCGCCCTGAATGCAGCGCCGATCTGGCAGGCCACCCCGCCGGCCGAACGTGCGGCAATTCTCGAGCGCGCCGCAGACCTGATGGAAGGCGAGATTCAGCCACTGATGGGCCTGCTGGCCCGTGAAGCCGGCAAGACCTTCGCCAACGCCATCGCCGAAGTGCGTGAAGCGGTGGACTTCCTGCGTTACTACGCGGTGCAGGCGCGCAACGATTTCAGCAACGACGCCCACCGCCCACTGGGCCCGGTGGTGTGCATCAGCCCGTGGAACTTCCCGCTGGCGATCTTCAGCGGCCAAGTCGCTGCCGCACTGGCCGCGGGTAACCCGGTGCTGGCCAAACCGGCCGAGCAAACCCCACTGGTGGCCGCGCAAGCCGTGCGCCTGCTGCTGGAAGCCGGTATTCCGGAGGGCGTGCTGCAACTGCTACCGGGTCGCGGTGAAACCGTCGGTGCCGGTCTGGTGGGTGATGAGCGCGTCAAAGGCGTGATGTTCACCGGTTCCACAGAAGTCGCGCGTCTGCTGCAACGCAACATCGCCGGCCGCCTCGACAGCCAGGGCCGTCCGATTCCACTGATCGCTGAAACCGGTGGCCAGAACGCGATGATCGTCGACTCCTCGGCACTGACCGAGCAAGTGGTGATCGACGTGGTGTCGTCGGCTTTCGACAGTGCCGGCCAGCGTTGCTCGGCGTTGCGCGTCCTGTGCCTGCAGGAAGATTCCGCTGATCGTGTCATCGAAATGCTCAAGGGCGCGATGGCTGAAAGCCGTCTCGGTAACCCGGAGCGTCTGTCCGTGGACATTGGCCCGGTGATCGACGCCGAAGCCAAGGCCGGTATCGACAAACACATTCAGGGCATGCGCGACAAAGGTCGCAACGTGTACCAGGTGGCGATTGCCGACAGCGAAGAAGTCAAACGCGGCACCTTCGTCATGCCGACCCTGATCGAGCTGGAAAGCTTCGACGAGCTGCAACGCGAGATCTTCGGCCCGGTGCTGCACGTGGTGCGCTACAAGCGCAAGGACATCGACCAGTTGATCGGCCAGATCAACGCCTCCGGTTATGGCCTGACCCTCGGCGTGCACACGCGCATCGACGAGACCATCGCCAAGGTGATCGACAACGTCAACGCCGGTAACGTCTACGTCAACCGCAACATCGTCGGTGCCGTGGTCGGCGTCCAGCCGTTCGGCGGCGAAGGTCTGTCGGGCACTGGCCCGAAAGCCGGTGGCCCGCTGTACCTGTACCGCTTGCTGTCGACCCGTCCTACGGATGCGATCGAACAATCCTTCGCTCGCGGTGATGCAGTCGTCGCGCCGGACGTGCGCTTGCGCGATGCCATGAGCAAACCACTGAACGCTTTCAAGGCCTGGGCCGAGAGCAATAAATGCGCCGATCTGAGCAGCCTGTGCGTGCAATACGCCGCCCAATCACAAAGCGGCATCACCCGCGTGCTGGCCGGCCCGACCGGCGAGAGAAACAGCTATGCGATCCTGCCGCGTGAGCATGTGCTGTGCCTGGCGGAGGTTGAAGGCGATCTGCTGACGCAACTGGCGGCGGTATTGGCTGTCGGCGGTTCGGCGGTATGGCCGGAGTCCGACATCAGCAAGACATTGTTCGCACGCCTGCCGAAGGAAGTTCAGGCGCGGATCAAACTGATCGGCGACTGGCACAAGGATGAGTTGGTGTTCGATGCGGTGCTGCATCACGGTCATTCCGACCAGTTGCGCGGCGTCTGCCAGCAGATCGCCAAGCGTGCCGGTGCCATCGTTGGTGTTCAGGGCCTGTCCCAGGGCGAAACCAACATTGCGCTGGAGCGTCTGGTGATCGAGCGGGCGCTGAGCGTCAACACGGCGGCGGCGGGTGGTAATGCGAGTTTGATGACCATCGGTTAATACCCGATAAACCGGGCATCTGCAGCAGGTGTCCGGTTCAGCAGAAATCCCTGTGGGAGCTGGCTTGCCAGCGATAACGATATTTCAGTCACCATCGATATTGACTGATCTGCCGCCATCGCTGGCAAGCCAGCTCCCACAGTGGTTTGTGGTGTTGGTTAAGCCGGCGCAGGGCTCCACCATCACGCTGATCAATCATGCTGTTCAGGTGTTATCAGCACACCTAGACTCGGCCCAACCCCAAATCCCAGGTAGGCCGCCATGTCCGAGACGCTGCTCAGTTCCCGCAATCTGGCTTTCGAGCTGTATGAAGTCCTCGATGCCGAGGGCCTGACCCGGCGTGAGCGCTTTGCCGAGCACAACCGCGAAACCTTCGATGCCGCCATCGGCACCGCGCGCAACATCGCCGAGAAGTATTTCGCGCCGCACAACCGCAAGGGCGACGAGCACGAGCCACGCTATGAGGATGGCCAGGCGATTCTGATTCCCGAGGTGAAACCGGCGGTAGATGCCTTCCTCGAAGCCGGTTTCCTTAACGCCGCGAGAAGCTTCGAAGCCGGCGGCATGCAATTGCCGACATTGCTTTCACAAGCCTGCTTCGCGCACTTTCAAGCGGCGAACGCGGCAACCACTTCGTACCCGTTCCTGACCATGGGCGCGGCCAACCTGATCGAAAGCTTCGGCACCGAGGAGCAGAAACAACGCTTTCTGCAACCGATGATCGACGGCCGCTTCTTCGGCACCATGGCCCTGACCGAACCGCATGCCGGTTCCTCGCTGTCGGATATTCGTACCCGCGCCGAACCGGCGTCTGACGGCAGTTATCGACTCAAGGGCAACAAGATCTTTATTTCCGGTGGCGATCATCCGCTGTCGGAGAACATCGTGCACATGGTCCTGGCCAAGCTGCCGGACGCGCCGCCGGGGGTTAAAGGCATTTCGTTGTTCATCGTGCCGAAGTTTCTGGTCAACGATGACGGTAGCCTCGGTAAACGCAACGACGTGCTGCTGGCCGGGCTGTTCCACAAGATGGGTTGGCGTGGCACCACCTCTACCGCACTGAACTTCGGCGATAACGGCGAGTGTGTCGGCTATCTGGTGGGCAAGCCGCATCATGGCTTGAGCTACATGTTCCAGATGATGAACGAGGCGCGGATCGGCGTCGGCATGGGCGCGGTGATGCTCGGCTATGCCGGGTACCTGTACTCGCTGGAATACGCCCGCGAACGCCCGCAGGGCCGAGTGCCGGACAGCAAGGACCCGAGCACCGCGCCCGTGGCGATCATTCAGCACGCGGACGTCAGACGCATGCTGTTGACGCAAAAGTCCTACGTCGAAGGCGCCTTCGACCTCGGCTTGTATGCGGCGCGGCTGTTCGATGACACCACCACACTGGAAAGCGAAGCCGAGCGCAAACAGGCGCATGAGTTGCTGGACTTACTGACGCCGATCGTCAAATCCTGGCCATCGGAGTTCTGCCTCAAGGCCAACGAACTGGCGATCCAGATTCTCGGCGGCCACGGCTACACCCGTGAATATCCGGTGGAGCAGTATTACCGCGACAACCGCCTGAATCCGATCCACGAAGGCACCCACGGCATCCAGTCGCTGGACCTGCTCGGACGCAAACTGGCGCAGAACGGCGGCGCCGGACTCAAGCAACTGGTCCGTTTGATCGCCAGCACCGCCGAGCGCGCGACTGCGTACGAATCGTTAACCGCACTGCGTGAGCCGCTGGAGCAACTGGTGGCGCGCCTGCAAACGGTCACCCTCGGTTTGCTCACCGATCTGGCGCAGGGCAAGGTCAACAGCAGCCTGGCGAATTCGGCGCTGTACCTGAAAGTGTTCGGGCATACGGTGATTGGCTGGCGCTGGCTGGAACAGGCGATCCGCGCTGAGGAAGGCCTAGCCAGGGGCAATGCGGCGGATGCCGACTTTTATAAGGGCAAGTTGCAGGCGGCGCGGTACTTCCTGACGTGGGAAGTGCCGGGTTGCCAGCATGAGCTGGCGTTGCTCGAGGCGCGGGATGAGACGTGTCTGGGGATGCAGGATGCGTGGTTCTGATCCGGATTGTGTGTCGATGCGGTTGCCGTCTTCGCGGGCAAGCCCGCTCCCACAGGTTCGGTGGTGTTCACACATTATGTAAACCTGCCGCAATACCTGTGGGAGCGGGCTGCCCGCGAAGA